>NZ_JBELZM010000019.1:0-66798 GCF_040273735.1 Solibacillus sp.
GAACCAACAAATACACCATCAGCACCAAGTTCCATCATTAACGCAGCATCTGCAGGTGTTGCCACGCCACCCGCGGCAAAATTCACAACAGGTAAACGTCCTAAACGCTTTATTTCCAATAGTAATTCAAATGGGGCACCTAAAATTTTGGCCTCTGTCATTAATTCATCCACATTCATTCCAACAACACGTCGTACTTGAGCATTAACTTTTCGAAGATGACGAACTGCTTCCACAATGTTGCCTGTACCTGGTTCACCTTTAGTACGAAGCATAGAAGCCCCTTCACCAATACGTCGAGCCGCTTCTCCTAAATCACGGCAACCACAAACAAATGGCACTGTATACTCACTCTTAAGTAAATGGAATTCTTCATCAGCCGGTGTTAAAACTTCGCTTTCATCAATATAGTCCACACCCATTGACTCTAATACACGTGCTTCTACAATGTGACCAATTCGTGCTTTTGCCATAACAGGAATCGTGACGGCATTCATCACTTCCTCCACAATCCGAGGATCCGCCATACGGGCAACACCGCCAGCTTTCCGGATATCGGAAGGCACACGTTCAAGTGCCATCACTGCTACTGCACCTGAAGCTTCTGCGATTCTAGCTTGTTCAGCGTTAATGACATCCATAATAACGCCGCCCTTTTGCATTTCAGCCATTCCTCGTTTTACTCGATTCGTTCCAACTTGTACCATGTAAATAACCTCCATTCCTGTAATGACTCTAAGTATAATGAAGATTGACCATATTGAAATAGCCAATTTTATATAAAACATTAAGGTCAGGAGACAATGGCTGATATTACGGGCATAAAACAGTCTAATAATTCTGTTATAATAATGGTTGGAAATAATTCTACATACAGGCTAAGGAGGATACTAATATGATAAATAATATAGATTTAAAGCACTTACAACGTTGTGTTGAATTAGCAAAAATTGCGCTTGAGAAAGGTGACGAGCCATTTGGATCAGTAATTGTTTCCGAAGATGGAGAAGTGCTTTTTGAAGATCATAATCACGTAGCAGGCGGTGACCATACACAGCATCCCGAGTTTGCGATAGCGCGATGGGCAGCAAATAATATGGAGCCTGAAGATAGAAGCAAAGCGACAGTATATACTTCCGGTGAACATTGTCCGATGTGCGCCGCAGCTCACGGTTGGGTTGGTTTAGGACGGATTGTTTATGCAAGTTCCTCTAAACAATTGGCAAAATGGCTAGCAGAATTCGGCCAAGCCCCTTCACGTGTACGCAATCTGTCCATTCAAGAGGTTATTAATGATGCAATAGTAGATGGGCCGGTTCCTGAACTAGCAGAGGAAGTCCATCAACTTCATCGTCAGCTTCACGAAAAGAGAGGATGAAATAAATCTATTTTTTAAGTAGATATAGATGATCTATATGGTGGCTAGTAAGCGCGATTCAGTTGTTAGAATCAGCGCTTGTTTTTATCTGGCGATGAAAGAAGATAATTTTTTGAAAACTTGCTATTCAATGGGACGTAAAGTAAACTTTACTTTAAGTAAAACTTACTTTACATGCGAGGTGGATTTTCTATCAAAAATAATATAAAAGTTTTACGAGCTCAACATAGTATGACACAAGACCAGTTGGCTGAAAAACTTTCTGTCTCTAGACAAACCATTATTTCATTAGAAAAAGAAAAATATAATCCTTCGATTACTTTAGCTTTTAAATTGGCAGAAACTTTCAAATGCAAGATTGAAGATATATTTATTTATGAGGGGGAAATTGAGTGAAAGAAGCTCGGAAAAATCAAATGGGGTACTTATTTTTAGCTATTATTATAATTCCATTAAGTATTTATACTAATTACCCTTATATCGCAAATGGTGAATTTCCGGTTGGAGTGATGACTTTTTTCTTGGGAACAAGTGCATTAATGATGGCTTATTTATCGCCACATTTATATCCGAAAGATGAGCGTACAAAAGAAATTATAGGCAAAAGTATGACAGCAAACTATTTTACACTATTTGCAACAATCACACTGCTATTTATTACAGTGGCTAAAACTCGCACTGCATCAGAAGTTTTAACGATTTTATTTTGTATTATGGTTACTTCCATTCCTCTAACGATGATTATTTATTCGAAACGTATTTAGAAGGTGTAAGAATGAGAAAAAACCATAAAGGTGCGAAAATATATTTTGAACTTTATTTGATAATTACAGTCTTATTAGAATCAGGCTGCTCGTCTATTCAAAATGTCATCACTGAAGACGAAGCAAAAAAAATGATCTTAGATAATCATATAAGTAATCATGGTAAAACTGAAATACTATCTGCTGAATTAAAAAATAATAAATACTACATTCATTGGGAAATAAAAGATAACTGTGAACGTGGGATAGACACCGTAAATCAAAATGGCGAAATTGAAATGATCGAAGCAAGTATATGTTAGTTAAAGTACATTTCAATTAAGGGGGAGGGTATATTGTCGACGATATTCACTTTAATAATTTTAAATATAATCTGTATGATTTTCGTCTTTATTTATATAGAAAACGACAATTTAAAACCTACTAAAATAATGTTCATTTTCCTAATCAGTACATTTATTCTATGGATATGTTTTATAGGTGGAATTTTTACCTATGTTCCTACTCAGCTTGGCAATTTACTTTGGAATGTATGCTGGATTTATTTAATTCTTGTTGGAATTGCTGCTATATTTTTTGAAGTTAAGAACAGCCGATTATATGTCATTATGGCTATACTATCAACCTCTATAAATTTTATTTTCTTCAGCTTGTCAATTTCAATCGGAAATACGTAATTAAATGAAATAGAACTTCGATATTTTCTTATGAATAAAATAAATGGGCATTCGGTGAAAACACATTTTATTCCATCATTGTATTTGTATTAGTTTATTAAATAATGTCAATTCTGTAAGCGAAAGAGGTGAAATAATGGAGAGAGTGGCGCACTATTTTTGGGCGGTCCGGATTCCGGATGAAGTAAAACAAACTATTTACGATGAACTGACACGAATTAAACCAATATTCCAGTTTAAGCGATGGGTGGATTTAAATGATTATCATATAACGCTTGCTTTTCTTGGCGCTGTAAATCCAAAGCAACTTACATCCGTTATTGGATCAGTTGGGGAGTCCATAAAGAATCAAGAAGCTTTTATGTTGAACATTAAAGGATTGGGTGTGTTTGGAGCTCAGAAATCACCGCGTATATTTTGGGGAGCAGTGAATGACACAGATGTTTTATATAAACTTCAGGAAATTGTCCATCAAACTTGTCTAGATGAAGGCTTTAAGTTAGAAACACGTCCTTATCATCCGCATATTACATTAGCTCGAAAATGGGGAGCTAATGAGGATTTCATGATGGACTATATAGTCACGTATAATCCTTTTAAAGAAAAGCCTTTATCTTTTGAAGTAGATGAGATTGTCCTATATAAATCAAATGTAGAAAATACACCGAAATATGAACCAATTGCGTCGTTTTCATTAGTATGATTACATTTATTCAATATTGTATATGTGCGCGGGTGCGATTCTGTAATAAGAATCAACACTCGTTTTTTAATTGGTTTCCAACATGTTCTTTCAGGATAGTAATTAAAGAATTTATGTTAGTTATTAGCCACTGAGGATTACCCTTTTATCCATAACAAAAAGTGAAATCTGATGCTTTTGATAAGTGCGTAGTGCGGGAAGGTTTAATTGAATACTATTATGAAACTTTCTTCCATTTTATCCGTATAATTTAATTATTATAGCTAGGAGGTAATATCATGTATGACATGCCAGGGAGTGGGGATTGGCTATTCAACTTCGGTCCAATATTTATGACCCTTATTTTTATTATCATATTCATCTTGATAATTGGGAATATTTTCAGCGGTTTCAAGCAATGGAAGGAAAATGAGAACTCACCTCGACTAACAGTTCCGGCCATCGTAAAAGTCAAACGAACAAATGTAAAGAGACATACACATCACCATCCTGATAATAACCACCACACGCACAGTACCTCTACAAAGTACTTTATTACATTTGAGTTCGAGAGTGGTGACCGGTCAGAGTTTCATGTTTCTGGGAAAGAGTACGGTATGCTTGCGGAAGGAGATATCGGAAAGTTAACTTTCCAAGGAACAAGGTATCTTGGCTTTAATCGAATGTAGTTCGCGTAACTTAACTAAACCCAATAATATAAGGACAGCGCGATTCTGTATTGGAATCAGCGCTTTTTTCTGTAGTGAGCATTCTTCTACTAGCAGCGTGTGCTGATACGAATAATACAACAGACATTCAGGGTTCTTCAGCAGAGACGAAGGGAGCTCCAACAAATTTTCCGAGTAAGTATGAGGCGAATTCCAAATGACCGGCAGAAGACTCTACAATAATCGACTTATTCATATTAGAGCTCCAACAATTACAAATAATACTAATGCTGATGAGATATCCGAAAAGTTTTCATTCTTAAGGATATTTCTTTTTTTCTTTAAATCAAATCTACATAAAATGAAAGCGCTTCGATTTTTTTGCATATGTAAACTGTTAGATTCATAACGTGTTGTAACTGAGTATTCTGTAAAATTGTGAAAAGAATTTGACAATTTAGTACTCAAATATTTCATTAACAAGGAGCTGTTATTAATGGATTTTACGCTAAATGATGAACAAAAAATGATTCAAAAAACAGTAAGAGATTTTGTTAATAAAGAATTGAAGCCTTTGGAGCAAGAAGTATTAAAAAATGAAAGAGAAGGCAGACCTGGTATCTCTAATGAAAAAATAAAAGAATTAAGAGAAAAGGCAAAGGACATTGGATTTTGGGGCATAAATACACCTGAGGAATACGGTGGAGCTAATTTAGGACCAATTATGTCAGTGTTAATTGCGATGGAATTAGGAAGAACTTTTGTACCATTCAACTTCGGCGGTTCTGCGGATAATATCCTTTATTTATGTAACGAAGAACAGAAACAGAAATATTTACTTCCTACTATTAACGGGGATAGACGTTCTTGCTTTGCTTTAACCGAACCTGATGCCGGATCTGATGCAAGAAGTATTCAGATGAAAGCAGTTAAAGATGGCGACCATTGGGTGTTAAATGGAGAAAAAGTATTTATTACAAACGGAAATGAAGCAGACTTTGCCATGGTATTTGCAGTGACAGATAAAGAAAAAGGTGCGGATGGCGGAGTAACGTGTTTCCTTGTAGATAGAGAAATGGGTTGGAAGTCTGAATATATATATACAATGGGTGAATGGGGACCAGCGACATTAGTATTTGATAACGTTCGTGTTCCTGAAGAAAATATTTTAGGTGAACTAGGTCAAGGTTTTAACTTAGGGATGCAGTGGATAGGTCAAGGTAGATATATGATTCCTGCTGGTGCAATCGGTGCTGCAGAACGCTTATTACAAATAGCCATCGACTATTCGAAAACACGAGTTACTTTTGGTAAACCTATTGCAGAACGTCAAGCAATCCAATGGATGATTGCAGATTCAGCAGTTGAAATTGAAGCAGCAAAATGGATTGTATTTAGAGCTGCATGGATGGCTGAAAATGGTATTGATCCTCGTCATCAGTCATCTATGGCAAAATTAAATGGAGCAATTATGGCAAATCAAGTGGTCGATCGTGTTCTTCAAATCCATGGTGGAATGGGGTATACGAAGGAATTACCAATTGAACGTTGGTACAGAGAATTAAGACTATATAGAATTTTCGAAGGTACAGATGAAATTCAACGCAGAACGATTGCAAGAAATATATTAAAAGGACATGCAAAAGTCGGAGAGTTACTTTAATTAAAGATGGACCTGTTTAACTGTTTCTTCAACATACTAACTGGTCGGTTATTTTGCAGTAGTAATACTAACCGGTTAGTTAATAAGTGCAGCTCTAGGTGAATAGTTAGTTTGCCGTATCAAAATTTAAATGAGATAGAGCAGTTAAAATATGAAATGCTTTACCAATTTTTCAAATTATCTAGTATGCCAGCACCGACATGCGCTTCGACTCTTAAGATGGAGTCTTAAACGCATGTCAGAGCTAAGCAGCGTTCCCCGTTTTTCTATTAAATTGAAAGAAGATGAATATTGATGATGGAAAGGAAGGCGTTCTTCCTTCTAGGCTTCATAATGTTTTTAACGATGACAGGTTATGGAATAGTACTTCCTACATTACCATTCTTAGCAGATGATTTGGGACTTTCATCAGTTCAGATGTCATCATTAATCATTATTTGGGCAGTTTCCCAGTTAATCACTGCACCGATTTGGGGACGTTTAGCAGATAAAATAGGGAGAAAACCCGTTCTAATGATCGGAGTATTTGGATTTGGCGTAGCTTTCCTATTATTAATTTTGGCTCAAAACTATTGGCAACTGCTATTAGTCAGATTAATTGGTGCTGCGATTTCATCTGGTACTCAAACTGCTGCTTTTTCAATGGTAGCCGATCAAACCAAAAAAGAGTTTAGGAATCAAACAATTGCGAAAATGGGTGCGGTGAATGGACTCGGCTTCTTATGTGGTCCAGCTATTGGAGGGCTATTTTCTCCTTTTGGAGTCATAGTGCCTTTCATTATTGCAGGATCATTAGCACTAGTAACACTACCGTTTGCCCTTTTTTACATCCAAGATTCGATTAATGACGATGCCAAAGAAACTCTGAATACATTTGCTAGAAATAATGAAACAGTTTCTTTCTGGAAATCCATCACAATGGTAACGAAAACCGGTTATTGGAATCATTATATGATCATCCTTGGATTGTCTATTGCAGCTTCAAGTTTCTTCGGATTACTTGGATATTATTTAATAGCAAAATTTGAAGCTACCCCAATCTTTGTAAGTATGGCCTTTAGCGCACAAGCTGGAACTTCTGTCTTGGTACAATTCTTTTTATTAAAAAAATGTTATGAATTATGGAATGAAGATAAGATTACAAAAATTGGCTTATTCTTTACGACAATTGGCTATTGTTTAATTAGTTTTGCTCCATTAATTTGGGTAGCAATTTTAGGATGTGTTTTTACTGGTTTTGGGCAATCACTGGTTCGGCCGACTACTATCGCAATGTTATCAAAACGTACCGAGATGGGGCGGGGGATAACTTTAGGTCTTCAAGAATCAATGGATAGTTTAGGAAGAATAATTGGACCTCTTTGGGGGGGCTGGGTATTCATATATCTCATGTCGGCTCCATTTATAACTTCTGCAGTTATTACAGCAATTCTACTGGGCATTGCATTTTTAATTACCTCTCAACAAAAAATTGAAATTTCAATAACTCGACACAATGATACTAGTAACTCGTAATCAAAAAATATTGGCTCTATAAAATGAAAGCGCTTTAATGTAAAAAAACTATGGAAATAGTAAATAAAAGATAGGAGGGTAACATGTTACTAACTGAATTATTGGGTGAAAATATTGAGAATTTTGGAGAGTATAACCTTCTTTATTTTTATGATAAAGCTTATACAAATTGTGAGACAGAAATCATTTGTAAAAAAGTTTCCAGTCTTGTTAATTCTTTGGGAGTAGAAAAAGGAGATAGGGTTTTAATTTGCATGCCAAATTGCCCGGAAGTAATCTTCTCTTACCAAGGAGTATTAGGAGTCGGAGGCATTATTGTACCGGCAATGTATCTTTTACATGAAAATGAAATCAACTTTATTTTAAAAAATTCAGAAGCAAAAGTAATTATTACCTCATCTATTCTGTTGCAAAAATTAAAAAACGCATCCAGTGATTTAACCGTTAAACCGAAAATTATATGCATCGATCAGACAAGTGAAGCAGATATAAAGGGAGAGTTTGAAATCATTGAATGGGAAAAGGCTCTTTCAACTATACCAATCTATGAAGATACGCCTTTAGAGTTAAAAGAATCAGATGTAGCCGTTATCCTATATACATCCGGCACAACGGGTATTCCAAAAGGAGTTATGTTAACTCATAAAAATCTCTACTCAAATTCAATGTCAGGATTAAAACTAAGAGCGGAGGACGAAATAAGAAGTACTACACTAGGTGTTCTTCCTTTAGCTCATATTTATGGTTTTGGCATTATGAACAGTATGTTTCTACTAGGGAGCTCAGTTGTTATTTTTGACAAATTCGATGCGGAAGAAGTATTTAAGGTTATTGAAAAATATAAAGTAAGATCCTTTGCTGCTGTTCCGGCTATGGTGCATGCCATGTATTATCATCCGAATGCTTATAAATATGACTTATCAAGTTTAGAAACAGTTGGATCGGGGGCTGCTGCACTAGCGATTAGCTTACGTCATAAATTTAAAGAGAAATTTGGGGCAGAGGTAAGAGATGCCTATGGACTTTCTGAAGCATCGCCAGGAGTTGCAACACAGCGTAATGATATGCCGATCAAAGAAGGTTCTGTGGGAGTACCAATGCCAGGAGTGAACATTAAAATTGTGGATAAAAATGGGCAAGAGGTGCCAGTTGGGGATGTCGGCGAATTATTAGTGCAAGGCGATAATATAACGCCTGGTTATTTTAAAAATGAAGAACAAACAAAAAAGGCACTACAAAATGGGTGGCTTCATACAGGGGATATGGCTAAAGTGGATGATGAAGGCTATCTGTATATTGTAGATCGTAAAAAGGATTTAATTATTAGAGGCGGATTTAATATTTATCCGCGGGATTTAGAGGAACTGCTAGTTAAGCATGAAGCTGTATTAGAAGCTGCAGTGATTGGTGTTCCTTCCGAAAAAATGAGTGAAGAAATTGTTGCATGTATTGTAAAAAAGCCGGATGTAGAAATAAGTGCAAGTGAATTAATCGGATACTGCCAACAAAATTTAGCGAAATATAAGACGCCTCGTCATATTGAATTCATTCAGGAACTTCCGAAAAATGGCGTTGGAAAAGTCATGAAAATAAAGTTAAGAGAGCAATTTGCTAACCTGATATTAGATTAATAAAAGCAGTTTATATACATGAAAGGAGGCCTTTGAATGATCCAGAAAGATAACACATTACTCCAAGTAGAGGAAATGAAAACAGTTTTTAAGACAAGAGAAGGTAACCTAGAAGCTGTTGATGGTATTTCATTTAGTATTTCTAAAGGTGAAACAGTAGCGATCGTCGGTGAATCAGGTTCTGGTAAAAGCGTATCCGCACTTTCGATTTTACGATTGCTGGACAGCAACGGAGAAGTCACTTCCGGGAAAATCATGTTTAATGATTTAAATTTGAAAGATATAAGTAATAATGAAATTCGGAAAATTCGAGGAAACGAAATTGCCATGATCTTTCAAGATCCGATGACGTGCCTAGATCCTGTATATACGATTGGTGATCAGATCATCGAGACCATTAAAATTCACGAAAATCTTAGTAAAAAAGATTTGCAGGAACGAGCATTGGAATTACTAACGTTAGTTGGACTGCCAGACCCTGAGAGTCGTATAAATGCCTATCCGCATCAATTATCAGGTGGTCAGAGGCAAAGGGTAATGATTGCCATTGCACTTGCATGTAGACCTAGTTTGATTATTGCTGATGAACCTACAACAGCCCTTGATGTGACTGTCCAGGCACAGATTTTGCAATTACTAAAAGATTTACAAAATCAGTTTGGAACAGCGATTATTCTTGTTACGCATGATTTAGGCGTTGTAGCAGAAATGGCTGATAAAGTAGTTGTTGTCTATGCGGGGCAAGTTGTAGAGCAGTCTAATGTGAAGGATCTGTTTAATAAACCCCAACACCCGTATACAGAAGCATTAATGAAAAGTATTCCAAAAATTGATACAAGTAAAGACCGTAAACTGCTCACGATAAAAGGAAATGTACCTAGTTTAAAAGAAATTCCAACTGGTTGCCGTTTTCATCCGAGATGTTCCTATGCTACTGATAAGTGCAGAAGTGAGGAGCCGGCACTTTTTGAATTATCAAATCAGCGAGTAAGTAAGTGTTGGATTGCAGATCCAAACCTACCAGGAAGTTGGGAGGTTCCAATTTTAATAAAAGAACATGATTCTGCATTTGCCATCAATCAACATTTAGTCAGTAAAAATAACTTATTGGAAGTAACAGACTTAAAAAAATATTTTCCCATTACTAAAGGAATTTTGGCAAGAACAGTAGGACACTTAAAGGCAGTGGATGGGGTAACACTAAATATCCATAAAGGTGAAGTTCTTGGTCTTGTAGGTGAATCCGGCTGTGGCAAATCAACTTTTGGAAGACTAATAACAGGTCTAATTGATTCCACAAATGGAGAAATAAGTTTCGATGGGAAACAACTATCAAATATAAATAGAAAAGAGAAAAAAGTTTTAAGGAAGCGGGTTCAATTTGTTTTTCAAGATCCCTATAGTTCTTTAAATCCGAGGATGACAATTCTAGATATTATTGGTGAACCTTTAGAAGTGCACAATTTAGCAAAAGGAAATTTAAAGCGCCAACGTGTAGGAGAGCTGCTTGAAATTGTAGGGCTTTCTAAAAATGATATGCATAAATTTCCTCATCAATTTTCAGGAGGGCAAAGGCAAAGGATTGGTATTGCAAGAGCTTTGGCAACTGAACCAGATCTTCTGATTTGTGATGAGGCAGTGTCAGCATTAGATGTTTCTGTTCAAGCCCAAATTCTTAACTTATTAAAAGATCTTCAATTAAAACTAGGGTTATCTTATCTATTTATTTCCCATGATTTAACGGTAGTTAAATATATTTCAGATAGAATTGCTGTCATGTATTTAGGAGAAATAGTAGAAGTGACCGATTCGCAAACCTTATTTACAGAACCGCTCCATCCATATTCAAAGGCACTCATTTCCGCTGTGCCAATTCCTAACCCTAATATTGAACCAGACCGAATTATACTAAGCGGCGAAGTTCCAAGTCCATCAAATCCTCCAACTGGTTGTAAATTTCATACTAGATGTCCTTTTGCAATGGATATTTGTAAAAAAGAAAAACCGGAACTATCGGACCTTACTGAAGGTCATGCAGTTTCCTGTCATCTCTATAAGGAGGAATCGCGAATATGATTGAATATATTGTTAGACGTTTAATTTTCGGAATATTCGTACTACTAATTATGACAACCTTTATTTTTATCATAATGAGAGCAGTACCTGGTGACGTTGTGACCCTTCAGTTGGCCAATTCTGGAGCTATACCTGAGCAAATGGAAGCATTGAAGGCTGAATTAGGTCTAGATAAAAGTGTTTTCGGTCAACTAATAGATTGGGGTAAAAATGCGATTCAAGGAGATCTGGGAAATTCTCTTTGGTCAGGGAAGGAAGTATCCCAGATTATATTAGAAAGACTTCCCGTGACTATACAATTAGCAATAATGTCGATTGTTTTAGCCATCATTATCGGAATTCCGATTGGAGTTATTTCTGCTGTTAAACAAAATACATTTATTGACCACTTTTTAAAAGTAATCTCAATTGGCGGATTATCTATTCCAAGTTTTTGGCTGGGACTAATCTTACTAACTGTTTTATCGCTGGCTTTAAATTGGATTCCGCCATTAGGGTATCAATCATTCGCTGAGAATCCTGTTGTTAATCTCCAGCAAATGTTCTTACCTGCAATTTGTTTAGCAATTACGCTGAGTGCCAGTATTGTGCGTATGACTAGATCTGCTGTTCTTGAAGTATTGCATTCAGAGTTTATAAGAACAGTACGGGCAAAAGGTGCGAAAGAAGCAGTTGTAATATTCAAACATGCTCTTAGGAACTCGTTGATTTCAGTTATTACATTGATTGGTTTACAAATCGGATATCTGTTAGGTGGAACTGTTGTGCTTGAATCGATTTTTGCACTACCAGGGCTAGGCAGTTTGATTTTTGAAACTGTATTAGTGAGAGACTATCCAATTGTTCAGTCAACCGTGCTGGTCTTTGGAGCAATGTTTTTATTAGTCAATTTGATGGTGGATGTTATGTACGGTTGGATAGATCCACGGATTCGAACTAAATAAAAAACTGCCTCAATATTCTTGTTTCAAGAAAAGGAAGTGATTCATTTGTCTCAAATACAAATAGACTCTGAGTTGCCAAAAGAGAGTATAAAGGCGAACAAGAACATACACTTGGAAAAATTTAAAGAGGATTGCAAACGCTTTATTTGTACGCAAAAAATTGGCTTTGTATCTCTTTTAATTATTCTTTTAGTATTCGCTGTCGCAATATTCGCACCTATGCTGGCACCGTTTGACCCCATTAGTCAAGATCGGACCGCTTTTTTGGCAGCTCCAAGCTCAGAACATGTAATGGGTACTGATGATTTAGGACGTGATGTGTTTAGTCGCCTAATTTTTGGTTCACAAATATCTTTACTTGTTGGAATTGCAACTGTCGTCATTTCAATCGTAATAGGAACTTTTATTGGAATGATCTCAGGATATTTTGGTGGGGTAATCGATTTAGTGATTCAAAGAATTATGGATGCAATTATGTCAATACCAGCTTTAATTCTTGCTTTGTTTATTGCCGCTTTGTTAGGACCTGCCATTCAGAATGTGATTATAGCATTGGTTATTATTGAAATACCTCGTTTTGCAAGGATTGTTCGCGGGGAAATGATGAGAATTCGTGAATCCAATTATGTTGAAGCATCCCGATCGGTAGGGGCTGGTTCATTTCGAATCATTATGAGACATGGATTACCAAATATAACAGCACCAATTATTGTCATGGCAAGTCTTGCTTTTGGTCAGACGATTATTGCTGAGGCATCACTTAGTTTTCTTGGAATAGGAACACCCCCACCGAATCCATCCTGGGGATTAATGTTGAGTGATGCGAGTAGATACATGGAAAGTGCACCGTGGCTCGTGCTTTTCCCTGGTTTAGCTTTATGTATATTAGTTTTAGCATTTAACTTATTTGGGGATGCACTTCGAGATTTCCTTGATCCAAAAATGTATTAGATAGTTAATAACAATTTTCCCTTAGGAGGAAATATTTATGGACAAAAAACTAAGATCCATAATCTATGTGTTGATGTTAGGTTTATTAGCACTAGTAATTAGTGCTTGCTCCTCTGATAAAACATCAGATGAAGGGCCAGATGACAAGAATGAAGGCTCTACCGCACCAAAAAGTGGTGGAACCTATACAATTCTTACACCAGCAGATCCTGATATGCTTGATCCTCATCGTCAGTCATCAATTTATACACATATGCTTGCAGGATTAGTTTATAACAAGCTAGTAACTTATGAAACAGGACCAAATGCTGCTTATACAGATTATAATGTTGTGCCGGATCTTGCGGAGCGTTGGGAGATATCTGATGACGGAAAGAGCTATACATTTTATCTTCGTGAGGCATATTGGCATGATGTAGATCCAGTAAATGGCAGGAAGTTAACGGCAGAAGACGTTGTAGCGACAATGGAAAGAATCATCAACCTACCTGGTCATCAAGCAGCACTCTTGTCTGTAGTAGAAAGTATCGTTGCACAAGATGAGCAAACGGTTGTCTTTACATTAAAACAGCCATTTGCACCATTTTTAAATTTCATGGCAAACCATTTCATGTGGATTTTACCTAAAGAAGCAATCGATGGGCAAATTGATTTAGCAATTAACGCAATTGGAACAGGTCCTTTCGTGTTAGAAAAATGGGAAGATAATGTGCAGGCAACATACAAAAAAAATCAAAATTATTATGAAGAAGGCAAACCGTATTTGGATGAAATAATTTATAAAGTTGTACCGGAACAAGGGTCTCGTATAGCAGCATTTCGAACAGGTCAGGCAGATTCAATAGGTGGCTTATCACCGGAAGAAATAGCTCAATTGCAAAAAACAAATCCAAATATCAGAATTTTTGAAGCGCTGTTCGCTACACAGGAACAATTATATATGAATATGAAAAGAGAACCATTTACGGATATACGAGTACGGAAGGCTATTAGCATGGCTGTTGACCGAAAATCAATGGTTAAGGCTATCTACGGTGGCGGTGAAACGAGTGGACCAGTCAATCCTTCATTAGGGGATTGGGCCTTACCTTTAGAAGAAAGAGAGGAATTATTGTCATTTAACCCGGAGGAAGCAAAAAAGCTACTGGCAGAGGCTGGGTATCCGAACGGTTTTGACACTACCATGATTGTCACGAATGGCTACGGAGAACAACTTGTGCGGGTCGCACAATGGGTTGCGGAAGATTTAAGAAACGTTGGCATAAATGTCAAAATTGAAGTAATTGAATATGCTGCCTATTTCTCGGAAAAATGGCCAAATGTCGATTATGACATGGGGGTAGGCTATCAAACATATTTCCAGGAGCCGGATGAATGGCTTCGTACACAACTACACACAAATGGTTCTCGAAACTGGTATAACATCAGTGACCCTGAATTAGACAAAATGCTTGATGAACAGAGAACAATTATGGATGTAGAGGAAAGAAAAAAATATGTTTATGATATTCAACGCTATGTTTTAGAAAATGTAGTAAATCCAATTCCAATCACTACTTATTATACGAAGACTCCGATACAGCCTTATGTCAGGGATTCATATCCACACGCTTCCTACGGATACGGCTATTTAAAAGATATTTGGTTGGATAAATAACATACTAATCATTATAAAAGGTTGAATACAATTTGTTTTAAAAATATATCGTCACATGGAAGGTATGTGAGAAAAATTCCGATAAAAGAAGGAATGGGTACTTTGCAAAGAATAGAAAAATTAGAGTTAACAACCAACTTCCCTATTGGTCCGGTAAATTCATATGTTGTGTTTGGAGAGAAATTAACCCTTATTGATGCCGGTTTAAAAAATAAACAAGGTTGGGCTGATCTCAATCATGGCCTCCATCGTATAGGAATTGAACTAACCGATCTTGAGCAAATTGTATTAACACATCACCATAATGACCATACCGGTCTAGTCGATTGGATTTTGGAGAAGAATCCAGGCATCAAAATCTTTGCTCATAAAGATACCGAGATGATGCTAAAAGATGAAAGCTATTTAGAATGGAGCTCCGAATTTTTTTATAACTTATTCATGGAATCCGGTTTAACGAAAGATATGGCTATCCAGTCAGCGTTTCGAAAAGGACACCGTGATTACTTCCAAATAGCGACTGTAGATAAGGTGCTGAAGGAGGGAGAAACGGTGCCGGGTCTGCCTTCCTTTCAAGTAATCGAAACCTTAGGTCATTCACAGGATCATATTTCTTTTTATTGTACAGTTGAGCAGCAATTCATTTGTGGAGATCATATTATCAAGGGTGTTCACGGGGGGATGTTTTTAGATGCACCTAAACCAGGAAGTGAGCGAGCAAAACCTTTATTGCAATATCTAAGTAATTTAGAAAAATGCAGAAAACTACCTGCTAATTATACTTTTTCAGGACATGGACCAATTATTTCTAATTTAAATGAAGCGATAGATGGCCATATAAGCAATATAGAAAAACGTGTAAGTCGTGTAATCAATACACTGAAAAAAGTGAATGGTGCTGCCACCGGATTTGAAATTATACAAGATATGTACCGTGGAAGATATGAGAAAGCCGTGATTACATTTTTGTTTGAAATTATAAGTGTACTGGATTTGTTAGAAGAACGAAATATTATCATTACAGAAAAACAAAATGGAGTGTTTAAGTACCGATTGGTAAATAATTAGTGAAAAAATGCTTATATATTAGACTGTTAAAATGTTTCGTTTGACTGAATAATTCTTTAAACCTACTAATAAAATGTTAAGACACAAAATATTAGTAGAAAAGGCAGGAGGATTTTATATGACGAAAAGGTTTGATAATAGAGTTGCATTTATTACTGGTGGTAGTCGCGGAATTGGAAAAAGTATTGCAGAGAATTTTGCCGAAGATGGCGCAAAAATAGCCATAATTGATATCGATGCAGAAGCTTTACAAAACGTACAGTCTGAATTTAGAGATAAGGGATTCGATATTTTAGCTCTTCAGGCAAATGTTGTAAATTCACAGGAAGTAGAGGCAACAATGGAACAAGTGATCCAGGAATATGGATCACTTGATATTTTAGTCAATAATGCAGGTATCATCCGTGATAACTTACTGTTTAAAATGAATGATAATGACTGGGATCAGGTAATCGATGTTCATTTAAAAGGGGCCTTTAATACTACGCGTGCAGCACAAAAGCATATGGTTCACCAGAAGTATGGAAGAATTATCAATATTTCTTCAACTTCAGCATTAGGAAACCCTGGGCAAGCAAATTATTCAACGGTTAAAGCAGGCTTACAAGGTCTGACAAAAACACTGGCAAGAGAACTCGGGAAGTTTGGCATTACTGCAAATTCAGTTGCACCTGGTTTCATCGAGACAGATATGACAAAATCTACTGCAGATCGAATGGGCATACCATTTGAGGATTTCTTAAAAGCAGGTGCTAGTAAAATTCCTGTTGGCAGAGTTGGAAAGCCAAGTGATATTGCCAATGCAGTTGCTTTCTTTGCGGATGAACAATCTTCATTTGTAAACGGGCAAGTACTCTATGTAGCCGGCGGACCGACAAATTAAGGAGGGATGGACAACTTGTATACAGAATATATTGGTCTAACTTCTAACAAAGTTAGAAATGTAGTTGAAAGAGAGCTTGTAAGAAGATTTGCGGAATCCATTGGAGATAATCACCCAATTTATATAGATGAAGAGATTGGTGAAAAATCGAGGTTTGGCACAAATATAGCTCCTCCCACATTTCCAAGGGTGTTAAGATCCGGCTATATCGAGGGACTAAAATTACCGCTAAAAGGATTAATACACGGTGAACAAATTTATCACTATGAACGACCTCTTTTAGTAGGAGAGGAAGTCTATTGCTACTCGAAAATAGAAGATTACTATGAAAAAGAGGGCAGCACCGGAAAAATGGGCTTCTTGAAGATGACAAGATACGGTGAAGACAGCGATGGAAAATTAATTTTTACGGAAGAATCGATTACAATCATCACTGAAACGGTAAGGAGGTCGTTAAACGTATGACAATATTAGCAGAGATAAGCAAAGGTGAATCTCTTGAAACGACACTTAAACCAGTAACAAGAATGGATTTGATCAAGTATTCAGGTTCTTCCGGCGATTTTAATCCGATTCATACAATTGACGAGGAAGCTAAAAAAGCTGGTCTGCCTGGTATTATTGCACATGGCATGTGGACGATGGGCAATCTTTCCAAGCTGTTTACGCCTTATTTTGAAGAGGGCTATATAAAGGACTACAACATTCGGTTTTCAGGAATGGTATTTTTGGATGATGTACTTACATTAAAGGCAGATTTAATTGATAAAGCAAATCAATCACTAATCTTTGATGTGAAAGCTATAAACCAACATCAAAAAGCTGTGGTTAAGGGGAAATTAATATTTGAATGTTATTAATCAAAAAGGGTTTGTCTCTATTTAAAATAGGATGGGGGCAAATCCTTTTAATCTAAAATGATAAATGAGGAGAATATATATGAAAAGAGATGCTGTTATTGTATCAGCTGTTCGTACAGCAATTGGAAAACAAGGTGGGGCATTAGCAAGTCTTCCTGCTCATTTGTATGGAGGAGAAGTTATTAAAGAGGCAATCAAGCGAGTAAATCTTAATCCAGAAATGATAGATGATGTGATTTTAGGGAATGTTTTAAGTGGTGGCGGAAATATTGCTAGGTTGACAGCTTTACAAGGCGGTTTATCTGTCAATATTCCAGGATTAACAATAGATAGACAATGCGGTTCTGGGATTAATGCAGTTGCATTAGCTGCTCAAGCGATACAATCTGGTGCAGGGGATATATATGTTGCCGGTGGGGTTGAAAGCATGAGCCGTGCACCCTATCAATATGAGCGTCCAGAGCAAGCATACAGTTCCATCCCACCAAAATCTCGTAAAACCCTCCTTGCTCCCGAAGAAATCGGTAATCCAGGCATGGGAATTACTGCCGAAAACCTTGTAAAAAAATACGATATTACTAGAAAGGAACAAGATGAATATTCTTTAAGAAGTCAACAGAGAATGGCAAGGGCAATTGAAGAAGGCCGTTTTGATGAGCAAATTGTTCCAATTAGTATACCAGTTCGTAAAGGAGAGCCGATTCACTTTAACAAAGATGAGCACCCACGTCCGAACACAACGTTAGCTGCATTAGCAAAGCTATCTCCAGCTTTTCAAAGAGATGGAACTGTGACAGCTGGAAGTAGTTCCGGACTTAATGATGCGGCATCTGCAATGGTAATTATGTCTCGAGAAAAGGCAGAAGAATTAGGGATTCAACCATTAGCAACGATTATAGATTCAGCCGTTGCAGGAGTAGACCCTAATATTATGGGAATTGGTCCAGTACCGGCAACAAAAAAACTATTAGAAAAGTTGAACCTCTCTATATCTGATATGGATATTATCGAATTGAACGAGGCGTTTGCTGCCCAGGTAATTGCTTGTGATCGAGAATTGGAAATCGATCCGGAAAAATTAAATGTTAATGGCGGAGCTATTGCGCATGGCCATCCATTAGGTGCTACAGGAGCAATTTTAATAACAAAAGCTGTATATGAATTAAAACGATCAGCTGGAAAATTCGCTCTTATTACTGCTTGTATCGGTGGAGGTCAAGGAATCTCTTTAGTAATCGAAAGGGAATCGAATTAAAGTTAACTAAAATCTAAGACTTGAGGAGCACACTATTATGCGAGGAAGAATTATAAAAGAAAGTATAGAGCTTTTCGATAAAAAGGGATTCAGTAAAACTTCCATTCAAGATATTATTGATACCATCGGTGTGACAAAAGGTACTTTTTATTATTACTTTAAAAGTAAACAGGAATTATTAATGGATATACATTTAAATTATATTAAAGAGCTGTTAGCTGAACAGGCAGTGATCTTAAATGATGAATATCTAAGCAGTATAGTAAAAATCAATAAATTGGTTCATTTAATTATAAAAAATATTAAAGTACATGGTAAGAGCGCAAGAGTATTTCATCGGGAGTTTCGGCATCTGGATGATAAGCAATTAAAGTTAATAAATGGTTATCGAAAAGAATTTCGTATTAATCTCGAAAAACTTTTTGATGAAGGTATTGAAAAAGGAGAATTCAGGGAAGATCTTAGAAGTGATATTGTTATCTTTGGCATCCTTGGCATGGTTAACCGTTCATATAATTGGTATAATCCGGATGGAGAAGTAACAGAAGAAGAACTTGTGAGTACTTATATGGAAATGATATTAAATGGAATAAATAAAGATACAAACACTACAGGACATAGTAGGGGAAATTTGAGCGAAAGTACTTTTTAAAAGGAAATAGATAATTAGGGGATCTAAACCAATGTACGAAAAAAATTTATGGGCAAATTCCAAACAAAAGAGTAAACAGGCATCTGTATTACTCTTTTTATTTTCAATCTATCTGTTTAAATTCCGAAATTTGCAAATAAAAAAGAAGCCAAAAACATTGTGAAAAAATGTTTTTGGCTTCTTTGCGTATTTTTTACGGTGGCAGCAACATTTCGTCTTACATAAAAAAGATATATTTACAAAAAATGGTTGAACAAATATTGAATGCATGTATATAATGTACTTATAGTGTATATACATTATATAAGGGTGTTTGATTATTTGAATTTTTCTACTGACATTTCATATTACGGCTTAACTGTAAAAACAAGTAATAAAGAACAAGATTTTAAGTATTTTTGAATAAGTAAAAAATGAGGGCTGTGCATGCAAATAATTATTTCAAACATTTCAAAGGAACCAATTTATGAACAAATTACAAATCAAATAAAATCCGCAATTTTAGCAGGTGAACTGCAGGAGGGTGCAGCAATACCTTCCATGCGTAATCTTGCCAAAGAACTGCAAATCAGTGTAATCACAACAAAGCGTGCTTATGAGGAATTAGAGAAGGCGGGTTTTATCTATTCGATTGTCGGAAAAGGCTCCTTTGTTGCAGAGCAAAATTTAGAAGTCATAAGAGAAAAGAAATTGAAAGTCATTGAGGAACAAATGAGCTCGGTCATCATCAATAGCAGAGAAATTGGCCTCTCACTAGAAGAATTACAAGACTTATTAAAAATTTTATATGAGGAGTGAATCAAATGGAGAATGTTGTTGAACTTACAAATGTCTCTAAAAAATTTAAAGATTTTTCTGTTAAAAATCTGAATTTAGAAGTGAAAAAAGGCTTTATAACAGGATTTATTGGGGCAAATGGTGCGGGGAAATCGACGACTATTAAAATGATGATGAATCTATTAAGACCGGATGTCGGGGAAATTAAGCTTTTCGGTTTGGATTACATGAAACATGAGAAGGCGATTAAAGAGCGCATTGGGTTTGTATACGATGGCAATGTGTTTTTTGAAGGGCTGAACTTAAAAGACATAAAACGTATCGTGGGACCTGCATACAAACGCTGGGATGAATCACTATTTTATCAGTACTTGGAAAAATTCGAATTGCCGCTGAATAAACAAATGAAGACCTTTTCAAAAGGTATGCAAATGAAGGCGTCTTTGGCAATAGCACTATCCCATCAGGCAGAGCTTATCATCATGGACGAGCCAACAGCAGGTTTAGATCCCATTTTTAGACGAGAGCTGTTGGATCTTTTACAGGAATTAATGGTGGATGGAGATCGTACCATTTTTTTCTCCACACATATTACATCCGATTTGGACCGTATTGCAGATTATATTGCTCTTATTCAGAAGGGTGAATTAATATTTAATCAGTCTATTCTTGATGTAGGTGAAAACTATGCGCTCGTTAAAGGAAGATTGGATCTTCTGGATCGAGACACTGAAAAAGCATTTATTCATGTTCACCGTGCATCAACAGGATTTGAAGCATTAACGGATAATATTAAAGGAGTACAAAGAATCTTCGGAGACACCGTTGCCATTGATCAAGCCTCTCTTGAAGATATTATGTATTACTTGAAAGGAGGAATACAACATGTTTAATCTTATCAGACGTGATGTCATACTACAGAAAAAACAGCTATTACTTTTTATTCCTTTTGTCATTTTCTTTATAATAATGGAAGCGAATCCAGCTTTGATCTTTCTCATTGCCAGCATACTTATTCCCTTTAACACATATGCTTACGATGAAAAAGTGGAGACAAACATATTATTAAATTCCTTACCTTATACTCGTACGGAAATTATCGCATCTCGCTATATCGGTGCTATTATTTATATGGTTTTAGCGATCGGAGTGACGAGTCTCACATTATTTGTTTTCAATAAACCTTTTACGCTAACACATATTGCAATTGGTTGTAGTTTATTTTTATTATTTGCTTCCTTTACATTCCCATTATTTTATCTATTTAAACCAGGATATATTTTTCCGGCTGTTATGATTAGTTTTCTCCTTTTATCAGCGATCGGACCAGCAATTGTATTATTTTTAGCTGACCAATTGACAGTAATAAAGGATTTTATTATTAATTTATCCGTCCCTGCTTTATATACAGGAGCAACAATTGCCGTCATCATAGTCTATGTTAGTTCTTGGTTTGTTACCAATAGCATTTACCAGCGTAAAGCGTTTTAAGTAAAGATACCATCACCCATATTTAGGGGTGTGTTTAGGGACACGTAACGGGCGCGATTCTGTAACAAGAATCAGTGTTCGTTTTTTTATGACTGATCGAGTTTTAACATTGCCTTGCATGGTTAAAGAGATAGTTACTATTCAAACAGCAAACTTCGCATTGTGCTGGTTTGCTTTTTTAGTAGGTAATTAGGAATTAATACTTACAATTTTCTCGTGAATTACTTATTTCTTTCTATAATAGTTTATTTATGGTAATTTAGTAATAATTCAGTTTTCTATTATTAAGGAGGAATATTCATATGGTTTCATTTCCTAAGCCAGGGGCAGAGCAGTTTTTAAGGACATTTTCAATAGGAGATTTTGCAGTAAGTCCAGATGAAAAACAACTTGTCTTCAGTACAAATTTAAGCGGAAAGTATAACTTATGGGCAATGAATCTGCCAAGTACATTCCCGACACAGTTGACATTCAATAACCAAAGCTGTCATGGTCTTTTGTATGACAAACAAGGAAGATTCATCATTGCAGGTTTTGATGATGACGGCAATGAAAATACGCAATTTTACGGGTTGCCGCTTCATGGCGGTACATTAAAAACAATTATTAATGAAGAAGGAACGCGTAATACTGGAATGATTCTTTCGGAAGACGGGAAAAAGCTTTATTACACATCATCAAAAGGAAATCCTTCTTTTTTGAATACTTATAAATATGACCTGGAAACAGGGGCGGAAGAATTAGTTTTAGAAGGAAATACTACTCCTACATTAACGATCGGTTTAAGCCCGAATGAAGAAACCCTCCTTTATATGACGGCGTATTCAAATACACATACACTGTTGTATGCAAAACGGGCGAATGACCATATTTTGCTGACACCATCTACCGATTCCCAGCACACGGTAAGTGATGCATGTTTCGCAACAGATGATCTTATTTATTTTTTAACGGACTACAACGCAGATTTTACATACTTAGCTTCCTATAATTTAGAAACAGATGAATTTATTAAAGTAAAAGATTTAGAGAATGAAAGCTTCACTACTCTGAAATATGACCAACACAAACAGCGCTTATATATTGTTAGTGAAAAAGGTGTAGAAGATACTGTATACATGTATGATTTGTCCTCAGATGAGTGGCAGAAAATTCAAACGCCATGTAGCACTATCGATAAGCTTGTTGTGACGAAGTTAGGAAATTTATATCTGTTAGGCGGTAGTGCTACTAAACCGGTTAATATTTACCGATTTACAGACAATGAGTGGACTTCTATTACACAATATACAGTTCCAGGTGTCGACCAAAGCGAATTAGTGGAGCCTGAAGTCATTACGTATACTTCTTTTGATGGGCTGGAAATTGAATCTTTATTCTTCAAAGCGAAAAAGGAAAATGATAATGGGGAAATCATCTTTTGGCCACATGGTGGTCCGCAAGCTGCAGAGCGAAAATTCTTTAGAGCTTCGTTCCAGTTTTTTTTAAATAATGGTTATAGTATATTTGCGCCAAATTTCCGTGGATCAACAGGTTATGGATTAGCTTTCACGAAAATGGTAAACGGAGATTGGGGTTATGGTCCGCGACTTGATAATGTCGCAGGTCTCGATTGGCTTATTGATAACGGTTATGCAGAAAAAGGCAATATTTTATTGATGGGTGGAAGCTATGGTGGCTATATGGCTTTACTGCTTCACGGACGTCATGCGGATTATTTCAAAGCGGTAGTCGATATCTTTGGACCATCGGATTTGTTTTCATTTGTCAATTCGGTTCCGGAAGACTGGAAGCCGATGATGGATCAATGGGTAGGAAATCCTGAAAGAGACAAAGAAAAATTTATCGAATATTCTCCAATTACGTATTTAGAGACAATGACAAAACCAATGCTCGTTATCCAAGGAGCAAATGATCCACGCGTTGTAAAAGAGGAGTCGGATCAAATTGTGCAGGCGTTAAAAGATAAGGGCCGTGAAGTTGAATATATGCTTCTTGAAGATGAAGGTCATGGATTCTCTAAAAAAGAAAACGAAATTGCGGTTTACCAAAAAATCCTTTCATTCTTCAGCCGATTTGTAGAGTCTAAAGTGAAAGCATAACTTTTACTATATAAAATATAATAAGCGACAATCATTATACAGAGTGATTGTCGCTTTTTTTAATTTAAAGTGATGATATCTACTAGCGTTTTTAACCCTTCATTCACTTCTACTAGCTGATCATTGCCTTTTACTCCAAAAAGATAGACTTTATCGTTATTTTTAGGTGAATACATGTAACTGTCTTCTAAAGGCTGTTCTAGTGTTGGCTTACTATCAAATTGATAGACCCTCACTACATACTTGATTTCGTTTTCTTGTAAGTATTCGATATCGAGCAATGGCTCTTCTTTAAAAAGTTTATTATCTGGCCGTTCCAACTGCACATATGGGAATCGATAAATTTCAACCATAGGAGTAAAAGCAACATCCGATATCTTAAATACTAAAAGTTCTTCATTTGTTTTGTGGTCTGTTACTGAAATAGTATCAATATTACTACTCAAAGCTTTTCCTATAATGGCATCTCTACCATACTCTTGCCAACTATCAAAGATAAACCAACCAAAAACAATGACGCCGATTATGATTACCCATAGCCATCTTCTCACAATTTAGATACATTCAAATTTTTTGTAGTTGAACTGCTAATAAAATTTTTTAATTGAAGTGGCGTTATCGTTCCTTGGTGGAAATATAGCTGCCAGTGCCCGTCAATCAATTTCCATATCGAACTACGCAATGTATTTCTTTCTCTAGTTGTATCAACTAAAAAATAAGTAGCTAAGACAATGTCATGAGCGAGTGGGTAGATTTCGTAGTTGTGCAGCTTCATTTCTGTCAAAACAACACCAGTTTCAAGACACTCTTTTTTATCATAAATATAACCGGAGCTGCCAATCTCAAAAAATTCATCTGCTAAAATGGCATCAAGCTTTTCTTTACTCCTTCTAACTTCTAACCCGGTATGACTTTCCTCTAATTGCTGTAAATGCTCTTTTAAATTCTCTATCATAACAATTACCACCTAACTTTTTTAACGTACTACTTAACTTATTTCTAGATTTTTCAACCTAAATCCTCTAAATTAAAAGATATCTCCAATATAGGAATATTTATATACTTAGCGAAATGATTACAGATTTTAAAAAATTTCAACTAATAGCTGAAAGGATTTCATTCAATGGAATATTTAGATAATTTAATTCGTCAAATTAATGAGGGATATGAAAAGCATATTGAAAAAAGGCCTTATATCGTTGCTATAGATGGTTTATCGGGTGCTGGCAAAACTACGCTTGTAAAGCACTTTGAACACATTTTAGAAAATGTGGTTGTAATTCATATTGATGACCATATTGTTGAAAGATCCAAGCGTTATAATACAGGGCATGCGCAATGGTTTGAGTATTATCAATTACAGTGGGACACTAAATTTTTGAAAGAGCAGCTCTTTCAAAAAATACGACAAAATGTTTCATCAATAAAACTACCCTTTTATAATAAAGAAGAGGATACGCATTTCAACAAAACGATTAATATATCTGGCTACAGCATGATAATCATAGAAGGCATCTTTCTTTTACGGGATGAATGGAAAAGTTTTTATGATTATATCGTTTTCTTGGATTGTCCTAAAGAAGTGAGGTACAAGCGTGTAATTCAACGAGATACATATATCGGAGATAAAGAAAAAATATTACATAAATATACTTTACGATATTGGGTGGCGGAAGAATATTATTTGGAAAAGCAAAATCCTATTAAACGAGCACATTATATTCAACTGTCGTAATAAATTTAGCTCATGATCTCGAGTGATTTTCAAAAGAAGCTACAGGGAATTCTGTATAAAAAGATATGTATGACTGAGGTATGGATTATTTAACGGAATTTTGAAACTTTTATAGAATCAGATCGTATAAATTTATAAAGGGTGATCATTTAATGAAAGAGAAAATTATTTCACAGAATAGTGAAAATAAAAAGCCGAGTTATGTTATTCCTGGATTTATTGGAGCTGCAATTGGTGGCGTAATAGGTTTGGTTGCATATGTGAAAGATTGGCTATGATGCGGGGAGTATTATTAGCTATCGCAGGAATCGTTCTTTCCTTTTTACTGTTTGCTTTAAGCATGGTGCATGTAGACGACTTTACGCTGCTGACAATTACCGGGATTTTAGGCTTAAGTGGTGTATCTTATTTTGTTTATCGTTTTGTTTCTAGATCGATTCATCAATACAAAGAATAAAATGAAAAGGGAGAGGAGATTTTTATAGCCTCCCAAGTAGAATTTTTATTTTTAAAAATACATTAAAAAGTAGGTTATGATTAATGGAAAATAAAAAGATAAGTAAAACCAACACAGCGTTGTATTCTTTTTCTGCATTAGCGCTAATTTTACTATTACTAAATTATTTCTTATTTGATTAAAGGTTTATACATACTTAAGCGTATTGAAGGTTTCTTCAACAAAAGCATTAAATGCTTGTGCTTCTTCTACAAACGGGTAATGGTTCGAATCATTGAATATTGTAAGGTATGAATTTGGGATCAATTCAGCAATTTCATAGCTGAATTCAACCGGACATTGGGCATCTAAAAGTCCACCAAAAATAAAACTAGGTATTTCAACTTTTTGTAGAGAAGGACGTAAATCAAATTGTTTAACAGCAACTTTTCTGAAATAATCAAGCGCACGTCCAACTATACGCCCACTATTAGGTATTGTAAGTGCATTCTTTAATTTATTTTCACTCGAGAAAGACATAAGTGCCCATTCAAAGTCTAAGGATTTACGTTTTTCTAGCGGTGTTTCAGGGTTATTCAAGCTTTCCATAATTTCAATAATACGATTAAAATTTTTATTTTGAGTACAATAAATACTCTTTGGATGACTTGCATATTCTTTGCTGGCAGCACTGCATCCGCATATGATACTCGTTAAAGATTGTTGTTTATCGACTGCATATTGTAGCGCTAACATACCACCTGTAGAGTGTCCGGCGAATGTCCACTTCTCAAAAGATAAGGCTTCCCGAATTGCCTCTAAATCCAATATAACGTTATGTAATTTTAACTCTTCATCACAAATAATTTCAGGGGAGTTACCCGCACCTCTGACATTGAGTAAAAATACTTGATATTGTTTAGTAAATGGATTGGCAAACCAATTACCTTTCTCATTAAAAGCACTATAAAAATGGGCAATGGCAAGTGGTTCTCCGTTCCCGCACGTAAAATATTCAAAAGTACCTCTAGTTGTTTCAATCATTTTTCGTTCCCACATATTTAGCACTCCTTAATAATTTCAATTTCTAACAAATTTTAACGTTAGTATATTAATATTTCTGTTTCGAACACCTTAACCCCTTTATATTAATAGTAAAAGCTCTAAAATGATGGATTACGCCATAAATGAACTCCTTTAAAAGGGAGAATGGAGGTTGAATAATGGATGTCCTATCCGGGCTAGCAATTGTACTCATCATCACGGGAATGGTTGTATGTGCAATTAAAATGAGAAACTTGAAAAATAAAATCCATGATAGTTCTGCAACTCAATTAATCCTTAGGTGGATAATGGCTACCGTAGCGTGGGGAGTATTTAGTATATTTCTTGTAGTATGGTGGCTAATTCCCCGATTGCTGTGAAAAACTGCAACATTCAAAAAGAGGACTTTCGACTTCCATTTTCGAATATTAATAATAAGGTAGAAACGAAGGAGCTGTTTTAGAATGTGTGGGATTAGAAACTAAAAAAAGAGAACGAGATGCTTGTCTTCCAAAGCATCGTCAGGAATTAATGGAAGCAATCGAACTTGATTTAATCAATGATGAAAATGTTTTGGCCGTTTTTTACGGGGGGTCCATAGGGAACGAGGAAACAGATTTATATTCTGATATCGATCTCCGTATTGTTGTAAAAGATGAAGTATATGAGGAGTATAGGTTGAACAAAAAGCAACGGGCCAGTAACTGGGAAAATGCTCTTTTCTTTGAAGACTTTCATTGGGCAATCTACAGTACGGCACATTACAGGTCATTTATAAAAGTGGACAGCTTTTATTATAAAAAGGTGGATATGAAGCCCTCTATCTGGACTCAGAAATTAAAAATTGTTCATGATCCAACAGGCTTGATCCATGATGTATTAACAAAATCAGCGGATTTAACGTATAGACCTTCTGTTCAAGAAATAGAGCATTGGAGAACAAAATTTTTTGCTTATTTGCATGAAGCATACAGAAGAGTGATGAGAAAAGAAATCTATTATGCACTTCACAATATAGATAATTTAAGATTATCCATGATAACTGGTTGGTATATGGAAGCAGGCATACAACCGAATACCTTTGGGGATTGGGCAAAATTAGAAGGGGATAGAAGTAAACTAAGTGAACGGCAATTATCACTGTTAATTCAGTGGCAATGCAGTAGAGAACAAGAAGAAATTTTAAATGTAATGAAAAATATCATCCCGGAATTTATTCAAATTCATAAGAAATTATGTGTGCAATACGGAGTTGATGAGAACCCCGAATGGGTAAAAGAAATTATAGATTTGGTAATGTAATTTCATATATAAGTCAGCTGTAATATGGCAGTAGAGAATATAAAAAACGCTCAGTTTATAAATATCCCTGAGCGTTCAATCTGCTTATTCAACTAAAGCCCTTACTTCGTGTTTTGATAAATAATCCCAAAAATAGTACCTATCCAAACGCCTATAAAAATAGAAAAAGCAAAGAAGCCTAGACCCATGCCTTCCCAACCACCAACAACAAATATGCTGAAAAGTACTAATCCGAAACAAATTAGGCTCATTATAGCAGAATTTAAAAATAGAACATTTTTTGAAACTTTACGGGCAATAAAAAACATGATAAATGCAAACAAAATTCCCAACAATAATAAAGGAGTCCATCCGTTTAACATCAAAACATCCACTTAATTACCCCCTGTTATGTTTTCCACGAACTGAAATGACTCTAATATACCCTAAAATACATTCCTGAAAATTTTAACATAAATTTTCCATTTTATTAAGGATAAAGAGGAAAGGCTTGATGATGAATATGAATTACTCGAAATGTCTTATGATTAAATCCGAAGAAATCGGCTTTCGCTGCATATCTCTAGCCCAAACCGACAGTTGGCCGATGTGATGAATCTCATGTGTAATCATATGAGCGAGAATCTTTTTTTGTGTAAATTCTAATATTGAACCGTTTCGTCGCTGTACTTCTATAATTTTATTTTCATATTCTGAAGGAAGTTGTTCAATTAAATGTTCGGTAAACGATTGGACAAAAGTCGAATATTCTTTTATCTCACTCAGATGAGTAAGGAGTTGTCGTCTTTCAAAAACTACTTTTTCATCAACTAATGAATTCAACCATAGCAACTCACAGTCTATTACGTGGGTAAGTGTTTCTCGTATACTTTTCATACCGCCAACCCGTTCTTTATGAAACTCTTCTTCAGGTAATGATTCACACCAATTGAACCAATCTTCCCTTACTTGCCAATTATATTTAAATAAAGATAACATTTCGCACCTCATTCTAGTAGAATAATAAGGAAATTATAACTTAAATGGGTTTATTGGGAAACAGACTTGAGGAATGCTCTAATTTAAGGAGTTGAATAAATGAACAAAAAAGTAGCGAATAAGGTCTACATTATTTCAGGTCCGGCTGGGGTAGGGAAATCAACTACTTCAAAAGAACTGACGAAAAAATTTAGGAACAGTGCCTATATTTCTGGTGATGATATTAGCCATATGCACATAAACGGTAGAAAAAATCCATGGGAGAGCTCGGAAGAAGTATTGATTTGGGATAACATATTAAGTCTGACAATGAACTTTATTAACTATGGCAATGACGTCATCGTTGATTATGTAACCTTCCCTAAAGAAGCAGAGAGGCTTAGCAAGAATCTTAAAAGTTTAGATGTGGAAGTAATTTATGTGGTTTTATGGACTGATAAAAAGACTTTATTGACTAGGGATAATATGAGGATGCCAAGCGCTAGAATGGGCGAACGATGCGCGATATTGGTGGATGAATTTATAGAATCAGGATTAAATGAAAAACATATTTTTGATACAAGCAATACTTCGTCTGATGATATGCAATATGTGATAAGTGAAATAATAAACAATTCAAAATATAAATTAAATTAAAAAATACAAGCAGGACTAAATAGAAAAATGATTGAAAAATTGAGGTGTTTTTTTGAGGGAATTCAATGACTGCATAGAAACGGATAGACTAGTAATAAGACCGCTTGAAGAAGTAGATTACACAACGTGGTTTTCCGCGTTTGAAAATAGATTGCCATCACAACATCAATACGATGAAGGTAAAATAGATATGAGCATTTGTACAAAGGATTGGTTTGTAGATTTGGTAGATCGCCATCAAAGGCTTGCTTCAGAGGATAAAGTTTATGTATTTGGGGTTTTCCGGAAAGAGGATCTTGCGCATATTGGTTCAGTTGATTTTTCCACAATGTTGAGAGATGAATTTCAGTGGGCAAGATTTGGTTATACGATCCACAACCATTTTTGGTTACAAGGATATGGAAAGGAAGCTGTAAAAGCTGCGATTACGCTAGCTTTTAATAAACTGAATTATCATCGGATCGAAGCACACATAAATCTGGATAACTTCCCATCCATTAAGCTAGCAGAAAGTGTTGGCCTTCAATTTGAATGTATAAGAAAAGGGTTTATCTATGAATTTGACGAGTGGAAAGATCATCTTATTTACTATATAAATTCGAAGTAAGCGTTAAAACTAATATAACATCTAGCAATATATATAAAGAGAAAGTAGGAATGATGATGCACATATTAGAAACCGAAAGATTACTATTAAGACCATTAACATTAGAAGACTCAGACAGAATTGAAGAATTGGCCGGAGAGTATGATGTAGCAAAGTCTACACTAAACATACCACATCCATACCCGAAAGGCTCTGCCTGTCAGTTTATAGAAAGCATCCAATCTGCAGAACAAAATAATAAAGTTATAATGTTTGCGATTGTTCATAAAGAATCACAACTGTTAATTGGACTGATAAATTTAAATTTATCCATTCCGTATCTAAGAGGAGAATTAGCATATTGGATTGGTAAAGAGTATTGGGGAATTGGCTATGGCACAGAGGCTGCTAAATCATTGTTGGAATATGGTTTTAACCAGCTTAAATTAAATAAAATATTTGCAGCTTCATTTACATCTAACACTGGTTCATGGAAGGTAATGGAGAAAATCGGTTTGAAATATGAAGGTACTTTAAAACAACATGTATCACGCTTTGGACAGTTTTATGATTTGACCTACTATGGATTGTTAAAAGATGAATTCAAAAACAATGCGCAGTTGTGAAGTAGAAATTAGGTGGTGAAAAATCGTGGATAATGTTATAACAAATTTAGTTTTAATATCATCAATTTTTGGACTTGTACTATTTTTAATGAACAAGTTCTTAAGAAAACGGTTAAACGTGAAAAAGAAAAAATTCTTTTCCTATAACCATGTAAATGAACAACATAAAAAAATAGATTGGGTCATTAGAATTACTTTTATTGTCTTTGTGTTATTCGTTTTTTTTATTAACGTCAGGGAAGATCCTTCAAAGCACATTTGGTTTTTACAAACGCATATACTTATGTTCGGTTTTATTATATTAACAGAACTAGTTAGAATCATTATGGAGAAGAGATATGCAGAAAACAAGAATGATTACATTTTTACGGCTGTACAACTAGTGGTTATTTCAGTTTTTTTACTCGCAGTGTTTACGACAGATTTTTTTGGTTTATTGGCATGGTAGTGGGTCTCGTTATTAATAATAATGCGTATATTTGTACAGTAGTTTTGTATAAAGGTTTGTAATGAAAGGAACCGAAGATGACAAAGAAATTAATAATTGCATTTATATTAATGGCTCTTTTATTTGCAGTTCTATTCCAAGTTACGAAATTAAGAACGTTTCAATTTTTTGGAGGGTTGACCTACCAAGCAGAAACAAAGGAAAGGGTAATAGCCTTAACTTTTGATGACGGTCCAACAAAGAATGTGGATCAAATTTTGCCTCTACTAAACGAATACAAGGCAAAAGCTACGTTTTTCCTTATCGGAAATGAAATTGAAAAACATCCTGATGAAGCAAAAAAATTAGTAGAAGCTGGCCATCAAATTGGAAATCATACTTATTCGCATAAAAGAATGGTTTTAAAATCGCCTTCATTTATAAAAAAAGAAATAGAAAAAACAGATGAACTAATCAGAGACATCGGGTATGAGGGAGAAATCGATTTTCGCCCACCTTACGGAAAAAAATTGATAGGCTTACCGTATTATTTAAATAAGTACAACAGGGAGACCATTATGTGTTCTTTAGAACCGGAAACGTATTATACAAGCGTTGATGATAAAGTAGATTATGTACTGGAAAACGTTAAACCGGGCTCAATTATTTTGCTTCACCCAATGTATGATCGAACCGGCGGGACTTCGCAAGTAGTTGAAACGATCTTAAGAGAACTCACGAACGAAGGCTATAAATTTGTAACAGTGGATGAACTTCAATCGTTATGATCTCTTTAGCAATACAGTAAGAAATAAAAGATTATACGGCCTGTATCTATGATTACTCGATAATCAAAGATACAGGTTTTTTTAATATTACATAATTATTTTAGTGGAAATTTGAACCTGTATTTAAATGACAATCGTCTAATAACGGAATTGAAACTAATTGTAAGGGGGGGCAGTATATTGGACTGTGAAGAAAAGAATCATTTATTAGAAAAAATAATGATCGAATATGGAACTGAACTGGTGCGGCTTGCATTATCCTATGTGAGAGATAAAGAAATTGCGAAGGACCTCGTTCAAAATACGTTTATTAAATGCTATAACAATCTGGATTCATATCGATTTGAAGCGCAAATCAAAACATGGCTCTATCGAATAACAATTAATGAATGCAAGGATTATTTAAAAAGCTGGCATTACAAAATGGTACAGGTTAAAAGCATTATTAATGAAACAACCAAGGCTGTACTACCATCAATAGAAAAAACAGTAATTGATAAATATAAAGATGAAGAAATAAAAGATATCATTTTATCTCTTCCAAAAATATATCGGGAAGTTGTTTTTCTATACTACTATAATTCATTAAACACAGACGAAATAGCCGGTGTTTTAGATATCTCTGTGAATACTGTAAAAACTCGGTTAAGAAGAGCGAAACACCGGTTAGAGCCGATGATAAAGGAGGCAGAACTTAATGGGAGATAAACGATTCAGAGGTAAATTTAATGATATATCAGATGAAGAATTGAACTTTACTAAAGAGGACCGTAATGAAGTGTTCGAAAAAATTCATAGCTTACAAAAAGGTGGAATACAAAAAAGGTCTTTAATTCTACCAAGCAAAATTATTCCGATCACAACCGCTTTATTAATTGTAGGTCTCTGTTTATTTTTATTACTTCCATCAATGTTTCCTGGACTTATTAATAAAGAAATAAACAGCATTAGTTTAAGTAAAGAAACGAATTCAACAGTTGCAAGCACAAAAGGAATAGAAGAGGCAAAAGTGTTAACAACTCTAATTACGGTTATGTCTGAAGAAATGGATAATCGAATTTACCTCAATCTTTTACTTTCGTACAGTACAGACAAACAAATGATTAAAGTAGTATCAATCCCTCATGATACATATGCACCTGTCGCTGTAAATAATGATGGGACTACTTATAATGATAAACTGTTATTTGCTTATAATTATGGTGGCTCTAAAAATGTAAGAACAACTGTCTCTAAACTTTTTGATATACCGATTGATTGTCATGCAGTAATTGATTTGAAAAGTTTTTCTTCGCTCATTGATTCTATAGGTGGTGTAGAGTATGGTTTGCAGGATAATATTACAGTGAGAGGGATTACTCAAGGGTCATTGAATTTTAAAGAAGGGGTAAATCATTTAAATGGAGAAGGGATCGTAGCATTAATGATGGCTGCTACAGAGCCTAACAATCTAGATGAAGGTAACCTTTTAAAGCTGATGGAAGCAGTAATAGATCAAGCGGAAAATGAAACTTCTTCAACTAAGTTAAAAGAATCATTAAGACGTACATTAAACAATATATCTCTTGAACATTTGTTAGAAAAGGAAATTAAATCTTTCAAACAAATATCTTTAAGTGGCGGAATGATTAATGATGCAATTACTGTAAATAATACTGAAGGCAAACACATTTACAGGTTTGATAATGATTTTATAAATACAGTATCAAAAGAGTTAACTACCTTTAAATAATGAATTAGAGGCTCGATTGCATTAACTGGCATCGAGCCTTTTTATAAGATATATGATGCGTCTACAAAGAATTAATTACACACATTAGCTGACGCATATTCAATGCACCGTTCAGTATCGATGAGTACGCATTCGCATCGGATTTTACAGAGCAATTGTAATCAGCTCCACTATCCCTGCTTATAATGTGATGCTTGTAAATTTTTTTTAGAGAAATCATTTTTGCACACGAATTCGATGTGACCGTCTGTGTTGATTCACGGTATTAAAACGGAATTTTGGTTTTGCTTACAAGTTTTGGATAGTGCTGATTTTTTGCTCTTTTTTGAATATTTATATATTAATAAAACAAAAAAATATGGTTATTTATTCTATTGACGATTTAAATTTAACTTGGTATTATTCTACTATTGTTTTTAGAAAATATAATATACCTTGTATAAATTCAAGAAGATGGCTTGAAAGTTTCTACCAGCTACCGATAATAGCTGACTACAAGTAATGGGAAATTAAGTCTATTTTTATTCCATTTTGTAGAGAAGCTTTGGCCACTTATTGGTCAAAGCTTTTTTTGTTCTAGGATAATAAATTAATTGCTAACATTATAGCAACTAGGAGATTACAACATGAAAAACTTTTTCAAATTTGCAGAGCGGGGTACTTCGTATAAAACGGAAACACTTGCAGGAATCACGACCTTCTTATCGATCGCCTATATTTTGATCGTCAATCCCATTATCCTAAGTCAATCTGGAATGGATCACGGAGCTGTATTCACTGCAACTGCGCTAACTGCTATTATCGGCACATTGCTTATGGGTATACTTGCGAACTTCCCGATCGCTATTGCACCGAGTATGGGATTAAACTCCTTCTTTACTTTTACAGTTTGTATTGGGATGGGCATTGATTGGCAAGTCACGTTAACAGGTGTTTTTGTTGCCGGCATCATCTTCTTGATTTTAAGTTTATTTAAAATTCGCGAAAAAATTATTAATATTATTCCAAGTGATTTGAAGTTCGCAATCGCTGCTGGTATTGGTTTTTTCATCACATTTGTTGGATTGAAAAACGGTGGCATTATTGTTGGTAATCCAGATACATTTGTGGCGATTGGCGATTTAACTTCACCGATGACTTTATTAGCAATTCTAGGTATTTTCCTTACAATCATCATGTTAGTAAAAGGCATTAACGGCGGTATTTTCTACGCTATGGTCATTACAACAATTGTAGGTATGCTTTTCGGTAAAATCGAAGTACCCTCTTCAATCGTTGGTAGTATTCCAAGCCTTGAACCGACATTTGGTGTTGTGTTTGGTCATTTAGATGAAATTTTTACAGCAGAAATTCTGACAGTGATTTTCACGTTCCTAATTGTAGCCTTCTTTGACACAGCAGGTGCATTAATTGGACTAACAAGTCAAGCAGGCATGATGAAAGACAATAAAATTCCGAATATCGGAAAAGGGTTACTTGCTGATTCAGCTGCCGGTGTTATTGGAGCTGTATTAGGTACATCAACACCTGCTACAAGCGTTGAATCATCTGCTGGTATTGCTGTGGGAGGAAAAACCGGCTTTACATCAGTAGTTATTGCAGCATGTTTCGTCGTTGCATTATTCTTCTCACCACTTGTTAGCGTTATTTCTGTGGAAGTAACATCCGCCGCATTAATTATTGTCGGTGCACTGATGGCCATGGAAATCCGTAGAATCAACTGGACAAAGTTAGAAATCGTCATTCCGGCATTTTTAACAATTATTATGATGCCGCTAACTTCTAGTGTGGTTATCGGGATTGGGTTAGGATTTGTGCTGTATCCTATTTGTCTCATCGCACAAAAGCGTGCTAAAGAAATTCACCCGATTATGTATGTGCTTTGCCTGTTATTTCTTTTATACTTTGCCTTTATCGTATAAATGATCTTCAAAATAATTGACATAAAAGACATAGATTATTCGTAATAATCTATGTCTTTTTCCTTTGAATTTCTTTTGGAAGTAGGCGGGTAGGCGGAAATGACAAAAGGGATTTATTAGAGGTTTGGTTTAGCAAATATCCATATCTATTTACGAGCATGAACCTGCTACAAGGATTCATGCTCGTTTTTTTATGAATCAAGGATTGAAAAACAAGTATTATTTGGATAAATATGTTAAAATTTATGAGGTATTGCATATGGAAAGCTCGATTAAAAAGCCTGGATTTTGGCGTGAATTTATGGAGGTAATTATGGATAAATGGAAAACTTTAAAATCAGAGTATATACATAAAAGTCCTTTTGGCAATATTCGAAAAGACGAATGCAAGCTTCCTAACGGTATTGTGATAGATGATTATTATGTAAACGAATATTCTGATTGGGTAAACGGTGTCGTAATAACAAAGGAAAACAAGATTGTCCTTGTTGAACAGTACCGTTATGCGGGCAATGAATTTTACCTTGAAGTCCCTGCTGGGAAAATCGAAGAAAATGAAACGTATGAGGAAGCGATAATCCGAGAAGTAAAGGAAGAGACCGGTTATATTTCAGAAAGCAAGCCTATTTTACTTGGAGAATTCATGGTTAACCCCGCTATACAAAATAACAAAGTAATTACTTTTCTCTTGCTTGATGCTTTTAAGAAATTCGAACAAGATTTAGATGACACAGAAGAGCTTACAATTAATTTAATTAATTTTAATGAAATGGATAGTTTGATTAAGTCGAAGCAGATCAATACACAACTGTTTACATCACATGCATACACAATGGCAAAAATGTACTGTATGGAAAAACACTGAGTATCTAATTAAATAGAAGAAAAAGAGGTGGGAAAATGTCACATGTAAGAATACGATGTACAGGATTGATCATCGAAAACAATTCGGTACTGTTAGTAGAGTATGATGATAATGGAATCCATTATAATTTACCAGGCGGGGGCTGGAACCCGGGGAGACAATAATTGAAGGTGTCGCTAGAGAAGTATTTGAAGAAACTACGGCAGAAGTTGAAGTTGGACCGTTAGCATTAATTTATGAGTTTCCACCGCATAAGCAATCAGGTGATTATGATGTGAATGCCAAACATGGACTTCACCTTATTTTTGAATGTACTTTAAAGAATCGATCGATCCCGAAATTACCCGAAAATCCAGACCTTAATCAAACGGCGGTGAAATGGATTCCTATAATAGAATTGGACTCAATCTTGCTGCTGCCCAATATAACACAGCAAATAAAGAACTATATTGCTAATAAAAGAAATATTGACTTGATTGAGGATTATCGGTTGGAGAAACTCTACTTGAAGTGAATGTAAGTCTTTTCAGAACCCAATGAGGGCATAAAATTGAGGTGTTCAAGATCGAAGAATATTGTACAGAAACGAGAGCATACTTTACTTTATTTGGAGAGGATTTTCCTTTGGAGGAATTCACTAGAGAAATAGGAATCATTCCAACAGAAGCATACAGAAAAGGTGAGGAATGTATTCGAGGTAAAACAAAACATGTAAGATTTGAAACTGCATGGGAGTACGGGGTAGATTACATAATGACAAACCATCCTGAGGAACAAATTCATACCATTGTAAATACACTATATAACTCAACAGAGATTATTAAAAAATATAAAGATAATTACAATTTGAAATGTAAATTAGTTACGGTTGTTTGTTTTAATTGTCAGCAAACACGTGGGCTTGTTATGAATAAAAAGGCAATTGCATTTGCCAATCAAGTAAATGGGGAATTTGAATTCGATATTTATCATGACAACGATTAGCAAGGCGTTTTAAGGATAGCGTTGATTCCATTTATCGAACTCGTAATTACTGAAACTTTTTTCCACTCGATTCCGTATAAAAGTATAACAAATCGTAAAGTGGGAGAGGGGACTATATATGTCTGAAAAAGGCTGTATAAAATGTGGAAGTAAGGATGCGAGCAAGAAAGAGGTGGCGATGACTGGTACAGGGTTATCCAAAATGTTTGATGTTCAGCACAATCAGTTTATAGTCGTTTACTGCAATAACTGTGGATATTCAGAGTTCTATAATAAAAAATCGTCTTCAGCCTCAAATATTTTTGACCTGTTTTTTGGTTAAAAGATTAAATATAATGTTAATTTTGACTTACCGGATTTGATCAAATCAGAACTAATAATGTAAATGTCTTGCATTTTTCCTTCTGTGGCGTTAAGATAAGGTCAAGTTAATAGACCGGTTTGAGTTAAAGAGAGACCTTAAAGAACGCACAAAGCGATATTTGTGTGGTGCTTTAAGGTCTCTCTTTTTTTGTCTACATTTAAGGAGGAATTATTATGTCAACAGCTTCATCATTACAACGTTCAGTCATCATGAATGATTTACAGAGCAAAGAATATGACGTTTTAGTTATCGGTGGCGGTATTACAGGTGTGGGGATTGCACTCGATGCCATTACGCGCGGATTATCAGTCGCATTAGTTGAAATGCAGGATTTTGCGGCAGGTACGTCAAGCCGCTCAACAAAATTAGTGCACGGCGGTTTACGTTATTTAAAACAATTTGAAATTAAAGAAGTAGCCGAGTTAGGAAAAGAGCGTGCGATCGTGTATGAAAATGGTCCTCACGTTACAACACCTGTATGGATGTTATTACCGTTCCATAAAGGTGGTACATTCGGTAAATTTTCTACATCTGTTGGGTTACGTGTGTACGATTTCTTAGCAGGGGTAAAAAAATCAGAGCGCCGCTACATGTTAAATAGTGCGCAAACATTGGAAAAAGAACCGTTAGTTAAGCAAGGCGATTTATTAGGCGGCGGTGTTTATGTTGAATACCGTACTGATGATGCACGCTTAACAATTGAAGTTGCAAAAACCGCGATTGAAAAAGGTGTCGTTTTAGCAAACTATACGAAAGCTTCAGGCTTTTTATATAATGATGCGAAAAAGATTATCGGCATTGAAGCGACAGATTTACTATCGAATGAAACAATTCAAATTCATGCGAAAAAAGTCGTGAACGCAGCGGGTCCATGGGTAGACGATGTTCGTAGCATTGAAGGCAAAACAAGCGGTAAGCATTTAATTTTGTCAAAGGGTGTGCACATCGTATTTGATGAGTCAAAGTTCCCGTTAAAACAGGCGGTTTATTTTGATACACCGGATGGCCGTATGGTATTTGCGATTCCGCGTAACGGTAAAACGTATGTTGGTACGACTGATACGTTTTATGAAGGGGATCCGCGCAATATGGATATCGAACAATCCGATCGCGATTACATTATGAACGCCATCCACTATATGTTCCCGAATGTAAAAGTGACGGATGCGGATATTGAATCAAGCTGGGCGGGTGTACGTCCGTTAATTCATGAAGAAGGAAAAGGACCATCAGAAATTTCCCGTCATGATGAAGTATGGGAATCTGATTCAGGCTTAGTTACAATTGCGGGCGGTAAATTAACAGGCTATCGTAAAATGGCGGAAGCAGTTGTAGATAAAATTTCAGCGAGCCTAAAAGCGGAATTTGGTGTAGAGAGCAAACCTTGTATTACAAAAAACATCCCGATTTCTGGCGGTGAAGTAGGCGGCTCAAAACATATCCAAACGTTTATTTCGAAAAAGACAGAGTTAGGTGTGAAAGCGGGCTTAACGAAAGAAGAAGCGGCGTATTTAGCACAGCATTATGGCTCGAATGTTGAAAAAGTATTTAGCTATGTGGCAAAAGCAAAAGACACGATGCCGAAAGCTTTATTTGCGCAGCTACAATATGGTATCGAGCATGAGCTTGTGACGACACCTGTCGATTTCTTCGTCCGCCGTACAGGTAATATGTTCTTTAATATTGCTTCGGTATTGGCACATAAGGATGCAGTCATTGCACATATGGCACAGCAGTTAAATTGGTCAGATGCCCAATTATCGGAGTATACAGAACTGTTGAACATTGAAATTAAGCGTGCAACAACCGCAAAATAATGTAAAATGATATTGTGATATAATTTTGGCTCATCGATTGCGTGGGAGATTTGAATTAACGCAGCCGATGAGCCATATTAATATAAACAGATTTCTAAATATAGGAGGATGTTATGCCGTTTAATGATCAGAAAATTATTCCTGCTGCCCGAACAATTAAACAGTTTGATAAAGTAGTAAAAAGTGAATTCGAATATATCGTATTGCTAGAAGTGCATTTAAGTCAATTACGCTCGCTAAAACAAGAGGCCGATCGTCATGGAAAAAAATTAATTATTCATGCAGATTTAATACACGGTCTGAAGACGGATAATTTTGCCGCGGATTATTTATGTAATGATATTCGCCCGGCAGGCATTATTTCTACACGCTCCAATATGATTTTAAAAGCGAAATCCCGCGGTATATTGGCGATTCAACGTGTCTTTTTAATTGATACAATTGCGCTTGAAAAAAGTTATTCGCTCCTTGAACAAACGGCCCCGGACTTTATTGAATTACTTCCAGGTGTTATCCCGGAAATGGTTGAGGAAGTATCTACGCAAACAGGTATTCCTGTTATTACAGGGGGCTTAATTCGAACGGATGAGCAAATTAAGCTGGCATTTGATGCAGGGGCAATTGCCATTACTACCTCCAATAAAGAATTGTGGAAACGTTTCCAAAAAGTTGTTGACTAATGAATAATTTCAAACTATTATGATTACTAAGTCAATAAATACGTGGTTGAGTAAAGGAGTCCGCATGTACAATTGTTTTACGTAAATACGTGAAACAATTGTTACTTGCGGACTTTTTTTTCTTCTAACTATTTTATTAACGGAATATACATGAGCTAAGGAGGTTATGGAATGTCAACATTTACAGCCGAGTTGGTCGGCACGATGCTGCTAATATTATTCGGTGGTGGCGTTGTAGCAGGTGTTTCATTGCACAAATCAAAAGGTCAAGGTGGCGGTTGGGTCGTCATCACTTTTGCATGGGGCTTTGCCGTAGCGATGGCAGCATATGCAGTAGGGGGCATTAGCGGAGCACACTTAAACCCGGCATTAACAATTGCTCTTGCAACAATTGGCAATTTTGCATGGGCGGATGTGCCATTGTTTATCGTTGCACAACTATTAGGAGCGTTTTTAGGTGCTGTGTTAGTCTACTTTGTTTATTTACCGCATTGGAAAGGCACAAAAGACAAAGGTGCAAAACTTGGCGTATTCTCAACAACTCCAGCAGTAAAACATATTCCTTCAAACATGATTGCTGAGATGGTCGGCACATTCGCATTAGTATTAGGGATTTTAGCTTTAGGGACAAACGAAATTACTTCAGGATTAAATCCATTTTTAGTCGGTATTTTAATTGTTGTTATTGGTATGGCATTGGGTGGTCCAACTGGTTATGCGATTAACCCGGCCCGTGACTTAGGTCCACGTATTGCACATGCGCTATTACCGATTCCAGGTAAAGGAGATTCAGCTTGGTGGTATGCATGGGTACCTGTAGTTGCCCCGATTATCGGCGGTGTTTACGGAGCAGTATTTTTTAGCTTTATCTGGAATGGAGCAGATGCAACATTATTCTGGATTTTCAGTGTAGTAGTAGCGGCGGTATTCGTAGCTGCACAAATGACAGTATCGAAAGTAGAAGAGTAGAAGAGTAGGAGGATTTGAAGATGACAGAAAAATTTATGATGGCGCTAGACCAAGGTACAACTAGTTCACGTGCAATTTTATTTGATAAAAATGGTACGGTATTTCATACAGCACAGCAAGAGTTCCCGCAATATTTCCCAGAATCAGGTTGGGTAGAGCATAACCCGGAACAAATTTGGTCTTCCGTGCTTTCATGTATCGCGGCAGTGTTATCTGAGAAAAATGTACTCGCAAGTCAAATCGCAGGTATTGGTATTACAAACCAGCGTGAAACGACAGTCGTATGGGATAAAAATACGGGTAAACCAATTTACAATGCAATCGTTTGGCAATCACGACAAACAGCAGAAATTTGTGAAGATTTAAAAGCGCGTGGCTTAAATGATACGTTCCGCGATAAAACAGGCTTGCTCATTGATGCGTACTTCTCAGGGACAAAAGTGAAATGGATTTTGGACAATGTAGAAGGCGCTCGTGAAAAAGCGGAAAATGGGGATCTCTTATTCGGTACGATTGATACATGGATCATTTGGAAATTAACGAACGGTAAAGTGCACGTAACCGATTATTCAAACGCATCCCGAACATTAATGTTCAATATTTATGATTTGAATTGGGATGAAGAGCTACTTGATATTTTAACAGTTCCAGCTTCGATGCTTCCAGAAGTGCGATCTTCTTCTGAAGTATACGGTCATACGGATGCAGATAAATTTTTCGGTCAAGAAATTCCAATCGCAGGTATTGCGGGCGACCAACAAGCAGCATTATTCGGGCAAGCTTGCTTCGAGCAAGGAATGGTGAAAAATACATATGGCACTGGTTGCTTTATGTTAATGAACACAGGTGAAAAAGCGGTAAAATCTGATCATGGTTTATTAACGACAATCGCATGGGGCTTAGACGGCAAAGTAACGTATGCGCTAGAAGGAAGTATTTTCGTAGCGGGCTCTGCTATCCAGTGGTTGCGCGACGGGTTACGTATGTTCCGTAAAGCGGAGGAAAGTGAAGCATATGCAGCACGTGTAACATCTTCTGAAGGCGTGTATGTTGTACCGGCATTCGTTGGACTAGGAACGCCTTACTGGGATTCGGATGTACGCGGTGCAGTATTCGGCTTAACGCGCGGTACAGAAAAAGAGCATTTCGTACGTGCTACACTTGAGTCACTTGCATATCAAACGCGTGACGTATTAGGTGCAATGGAAGCGGATTCAGGAATTCCGTTAAGCACGTTGCGTGTTGACGGCGGCGCGGTGAGAAATAATTTCTTAATGCAATTCCAATCAGACCTATTAAATGTGCCAGTAGATCGCCCGGTTGTAAATGAAACAACCGCTTTAGGGGCAGCATACTTGGCTGGTTTAGCAGTAGGCTATTGGGAGACATTAGATGACATCTCAAATTACTGGAATTTAGATCATAAATTTGAGCCTGAGATGGGCGAAGAAGAGCGCGAAGCTTTATATACAGGCTGGGGCAAAGCTGTAAAGGCAGCGCAAGCATTTAAATAGTACGTTGATTAACTCATTATGAAAAGCAGAAAAGCTGTATGAAGAGCAAATAAGCTTTTCATACAGCTTTTTTTGTTAGATTTTTATTTGGATAGAATGATAAATCATCTAAGAACAATATTTCAGAGTAAACATAGATATTCATTTATTAGGTAGTTTGCTCTGTGTATTGTTTGAAATGATCTAAAATAGCCTGCCATCCTTGTTGTTGAAACTCGATTGGATTTTCAGTTTCAGCGTCAAACGTTTCAATTACTTCAGTGTTGGCTCCTTGACCTTTAAAGATGATTTTAACTTTCCTTCCATCTCCCATTGTATAAGAAATCAATTCATGTAATTTTACTTCATCGTATGTTCCACCAAAATCAAACCCCATACTACCATCTTTTGCTTCCATTCTTAAAACGAATTTTCCACTTTCAGCAAGCGATTGTCACAATTGTAATGTTTGTTATGGATTTGCAAAAGAAGCGCCATTCATTCCCTAGTGAAATCACAATCTTTCTCTAGTAAGCTTGTAACAGACAACTAGAAAGGAATGATTCAATAATGTTGAAAAAAAGTATCGTGTTGTTCTTTAGTATGATGCTATTTGCGCTACCAGCTACTGCATCTGCAGCTACTTATACAGTTAAAAGTGGGGACACGCTTTGGAAAATTGCCTCTAAAAATCAAATTGGTCTAAGCGAATTAATTTCTTTAAACCCTACATTAAAAAATCCGGATATGATCTATGTCGGAGATAAAATTACTATTTCAGAAAATGAACAACAAGCAGTAGAAGAGCAAGTAGTAAGCCTAGTAAACAAGGAACGCGCACAGCAAGGGTTAGCACCACTTAAAATCGATTGGGAGCTAGCACGTGTTGCGAAATATAAATCACAAGATATGCATGACAAAAATTATTTCAGCCATACAAGCCCAACTTACGGGTCACCATTCGATATGATGAAAAAATTCGGTATCAGCTATACAGCGGCAGGTGAAAATATTGCAAAAGGTCAAAAATCAGCTGCGCAAGTAATGGATGCATGGATGAATAGTTCAGGCCACCGAGCAAATATTATGGATGCAAAATTTACGCATATTGGTGTAGGTTACGTTGAAGATGGTAACTATTGGACACAAATGTTTATTAAAAAATAATTTATTAAATTAAACATAGAAATATTGATTCAGAAATCGAACATAGAAGTCAGATATAGAATGATCAATAACTATTTTATAAATACAACAAAACAGCCAGTATAAGCTCGGTTTCCTTTCCGACTTATACTGGCTGTTTTTATTCAAACTTTTGGGGTGTAGCTCTAGTAGGTTAAACTTGGGATATTTTCATTTTTGGTTACGGTGTCACTGTTAAGTTTTCATCATTTAAGTTCGGCATTTCGATTAAATCTTCCTCTTTAGAAGATTGTTCCTCAGCAGCTGCATCGCCAGATTCTTCTGTAATTACAGGTAAATTAATATATAATTTACCTTCAGCTTTTTGACGAGTTTCATTATTAAAGTCATCGATTGCAATTACTTCAATAACTGCACCATTTGCAACGGTATCAGCAGGAACTGTCCAGTAGCCCACATAATGACCATTACCTTGTTCCATCATCGGTAATTCAGTTGCATTTTGAACTAAGTTTGTTAGTGGCATATGGATTACAAAAGTAGGTTTTAACCCTGGCTCACTATCAAACTCAATTTTAACTGTTCTACCAGTTGTAATTGTAACGTCTGTAGCTGGTGTTAAATTTGAAATGATCGGAGCATCGAAATCTGCTGTTACAGTAACTGTTTTAGAAATACTGTTGCCAGCTTTGTCTGTAGCAACTACTAATATTTCATTCTTTCCATTATCAAGAAGAATACGGTGCGAATATTTTCCGTTACTAATCTTTGCATTAAAGCCATTAACAGTTACTGTGTCAATATTTTCATCAGTAATTAAACCTTCTACAGTTACTGTTTCACGATTTACTTTTTCGCCATTAGAAGGTTTGTCGATTGTTAGTTCAGGGGCTATCGTATCTAAAGTCACTAAAACCGGAGTTGATTCGCCCGTTACGCGACCATCTAATTTTGAAAAAACTGAAAATTCATTAGCGCCCTCAACTAGGTTTGCTTTAATTTCAAATTTGCCGTCGTCTCCAACTACTGCTGTTGTAACGACTTCTCCATTTTGTTTTAATTCAACAGTTGTTGTTGGAGATGCAGTACCATTAATTGTTGTTTCAGCCTCATTTGTAATTGAGTTTGTTACTGGAGAAGTGATTACTGGGCCAACTACTTCATAGCTAACGCGTGCGCGAATCATATAGTTTCCTTCGCTTGCAGGAGCTGTAGACCATGCACCTGATACATGCTGATAGCTTCTTGCTGCATTTTTACCATCTTCATCCGTTGCTAGACCTGGTGTATTCGGGTTTGCAACTGTTTGACGGTAGACCATATAGAAGTCACCATTTACAACAATATTGTGATCTGTTAAATCTACGACTGTCCATTCACCATTTCGAAGAGCCGTTGCATCAATCGGGCCAGCTAATTGTTTGCCAGGCGTACCGTCTGCTCCGGTAGCATCCCAAACCTCCACTGCAAATGCAGTTCCGCCTGGAGTAGGCCATTCAGTTGTCCAAAAACGGAACACACCATCTGTTACAATACCGCTTTCTTTACCTTCAGGAAGAGACATTTTAACTGCCCATGCATTTCCGGCTGCATTGAATGCACGCGCATTTTCAGCAGTGCCATCATCATAGCCTATTTCTCCACCTGGATATGTGTAGAACGGCTCAAGTGAAATGTTTATAGGTGATAACTCACCTGTAAGAGAAACAGGGATTTCTTTTCCATGGTAGCCACGAGCAATTACTTTTAATGAGTACGTACCTACATATGCTGTAAGGGCAAAGTTACCGTCAGCATCTGTTTGTACAGGAGCGATATTTGCGTCTTCAACTAAAATAACTGTTGCACCTTCAATCGCTTCTCCTGTTGTTTCGTCAGTAATTGTACCGCTTATTGTATTTTGTTCAATTTCATCTAATGTAAAATTAGCAGTAGAAGTGCTATCAGCCTCGATTGTGACTGTTTGTACTTCAGATTCGAAACCGTAAGCCTCTGCTTTTACATTAAATGTGCCCGTACCATGTGTGAGTTTGTACGAACCGTCTGCTGGGCTTGAATAAACCGAACGTCCTGACTCTATTACACTTATTTGAGCGCCTAATGGAAGAAGTGTTGGATTGTTGATTACTTCGATCTCAGGTGCCTTATCTTTTGAAAGTACATCAGGTTTAATTGTTTTTGGATCTACAGCTTCTTTTAATGCATCTTTTTCTTTCCCGTTTCCTTTATTGCCGTTGTTCCCGTTGTTGCCATTGTTGCCATTGGTATTTCCTTTATTTCCGTTGTCAATTCCTTTACCATTTCCGTTTCCATTATTATTGTTTTTACCTTTAGAGACTTTACCAGTTTGAGATACGTTAGCTAATGCTACATCATCAATATACCAGCCATCTCGTTGTACACTAGAATCTGAGAATGCATTGAAACCAATATAGATACGTTGCCCGGCATAGTCTGATAGATCAACCTCTGCGTCTAACCAACTATTTGATAGACCTTGAACCATTAATAATTGTGTCCAGTTTTCTTGGTCTGTTGACACGAATACATGTCCATAATCATACGCTCTACCAGAGCTGGCTTGTTCGAAGTTATGCCAATGTTTAAATTGGAGGTACGAGTTTCCTTCAGGTAGATCAATTGGAGGTGCAACGAGTGTCGCATTCATGCTGTTTGCATATGTTCCAGATAAGTTGGTTGCATACACTTTTTCGCCTGAGGCTGCATTTCCTGGTCCAGATGTTGGTACACCCCAGTCCCAGCTATCATTAGTACCAAATGAGTACCAGCCAATAGGTTGTGTTTCAAAATTTTCGAAATAACCAACAGTGATGCCTGGTTTTACTTCCACAATGTACTCGTCACTGATTACTTCATTGTTACCGAAGTCATTAATTGTCCATTTGTACGTAAATGAATTGCCGGAGATTAAATCACCCGGAATAACTACAGCGAATTCACCAGCTTTATGATCACCAGATTTACGTCCAGCAGGGATTTGCTGCCATGTATTATTTTCATCTTTGTAGTTAAGTACAACTGATGAAACACTAATGTTATCGCTAACTGAAACGGTTAAATTTAAATCCATCCCTGCATAAGTTTCATGTGGTGCTGTATGATCGAATTGAGGTGCTTCAGTATCAGTTCCTGCTTTTGTGACTTGACCTTCAAGTGTACCTAATCCGGAAATAATTGAAGAAACAGCTTCATATGCATCCACTAATCCATAACCATATGCATGGTTTGGTGTAGTAGGGTATTGACTGTCTGTTAGTGGATTGGCAGTGTCTAGAAGAATCTGTTCCATTTCATCTACTGTTAGATTTGCATTCACTTGACGTAAGAGGGCAGCAACACCTGATACAGCAGGGCCGGCCATCGATGTACCGTTCCAACCACCTTCATAACCTCCCCCTGGAACAGATGAACGAATGTTAACACCAGGTGCAGAAATGTCTGGTTTAGTTTCAGCATAAGGGGAAGGACCACGTAGAGAGAAATTACCAACTAAGTTATTTATGTCCGTTGCGCCTGTGGCAAAAGATTCCGGATAGTTGGCTGGTGCAGCAACAGATCCAGCCCCACCTGGATTAGTGAACGTTGTATTACCTGCTGAGAATTCAGGGAAGATTTCTGCTGCACGCCAGTTAATAACAACATCACGGTACCATTCGTCTAATCCAGCGCCACCGCCCCAAGAGTTATTCACAACATCTGGTGCCATATCAACGCGCGGGTTTCCGTTAGCATCTGTTGGTGCTAAAATCCACTGAGCTGCCTCTAATAGATCGGCATCTGTTCCACCGCTTGCAGTGAAAGCTTTAACAGCAATATACTTCGCCCCAGGTGCAACTCCAATTTGATTTGAGCCATTTTGTTCACTACCGACCATTGTACCAGTAACATGTGTTCCATGGTCTACGTCGTCATATGGAGTAGCTCTTCCTGCAGAAGTCGAATCATACCAGCTGTAATCATGAGAAACTTCTCCAGTGGCTGAGTTATAGCCGCGGTATTTTTCTTTTAAAGCTGGATGATCCCATTGAACGCCCGTATCAATACTTGCAACTACTGTACCTGAGCCATCTATACCCATTTCCCAAACTTCAGGTGCATTGACGCGTTCAATATTCCACTCAACGTTTGCAACTTCTGCATTTGGTGTTACAGCATTTTCAGTTTTGGTTGTAAAGAGCTGACGTGTTTCATTTGGTAAAATTTTCTCAACTTCTTCGAATGTAGCGATTTTTTCTGCAACTTCCTGAGTTGCTGTAACAGCAATTGCATTTACGATATAAAAGGATGTTATATCTGTTGCATTTCCACTTGCCGCTTCTTTATCAAGGAATTGCATTACTGATTGTTGAGATTCAATAGAGGTTGCCTTTAGTTCAGAGACAACAGCAGAACGTTGAATCAACTTTGCATTTAGAGCAGATAAGTTTGAATCAACCGCTTTTTGACGAGCAGCCGTGGCAACTTCTGTAGAATTTGCCTTATCTTTAAATTTTACTAAGAATGTTACTCTGTTATCCTCTTTGAAATTTTCAAGTAAGCGTTTATTCAATTTTTCGCGTGCAGAACTAAAAATACTACTCGAACTCGAATCTCTAAAAGATTCATAGAGTTGATTGGAAGTTGTTTGAGCGTTAGCAACACCTGGTGTCAGTAAAGAAAACGTCATCGCTGCAGTAGCAAAAATACTAAGTGCTTTTTTAGAATTTTTTTTCTTCATCAATTTTACTCCTCCTTCGATTTTTAATTCACTTTCTACATCTAAAACTTAATTTTTAGCTGTAGGTTGTAATTTAAGGACAACCTTTCCTCCTTTCTTTATGTTATAAAGGTAGAAATCACTAAATTTTGAATTTGAATTCTCTAGATGTAAGTACTATGTTAGGTTATGGAAAAAAATTTGTTTATCGTATTATGTCGAAAATTTCAGTTGGAAAATATTTTTGGAATTAATTAACTATTTTTTAGAGGGTAAAGAGGGCAATGGGACATGGTTGAATAATTGCGGAAATCAGTAATGGTAAGGTTTAGCTGATTATTTAGATTACGTAAAAATAATAAATCTTATCTTCCTTTACGCAAAAAGATTAGTTTAACCTATAAAAAGAGCAATAGGTCTAAAGGTCATTTTTTTCTTTTAGGTTGTATAAGGGACTTTTTATGTATCTAACTAATATTTAATTATTATTCTTAATTCAAAAAAGTGAAAAATCTTCTTTTGTAGTTTGTTGGAAAACTCAGGAATTAAAGTGAGTTAAAGAATTGGTTGTTTATTTTAATGTTATTTTCAACTAATTTACCGATAAATTTGAGGGGGAAGAAAGCCTTGTGAAAAATCTGTATATATTGAACTAGTATTCAAGTTTTTATTAAACTTTCGCTTTTTCATAATGAATTTGAATTTTAGAAATGTCGAATTTTGTCTTAATGCCAGGTGTTGTATTATTTAAAATAATGCTTGGAAACTGAGAAAATAAATTCATGTTACAAAGTACGAATATGAAGTATTTTGATTATGTTTTTGTTTAATAAATCAGGGGGGATTAGAAGGGGAGGACAGGAGAATTTATATTGCTGTCCAAAATAAAAAGCAGAATCAATTCTGCTTTTTTACAACAACATAGTTATCCAGGTCATATGTAGAACAAATATCCCGGTATATAAGAACATAACAAAAGAAAGAACTATTCGCCAAACATTGGTTAACCTTGCAGGGAAATTTGATTTCCACAGTAACAAAATGGCACCAGATAAGGTGACTTTTATTCCAAGGATTGTTAAGGGCGAAAACGAACTCATCAGTGGGTTCGCTTCCTCAATCCATCCATTACTGAGTCCCCAAGCCGTACAAATGCCATCAATTAGATTTAATAATAAAATAACCAACAACATTCGTTTGATATTGAACATGTTTTTCATTAATGTCACTCATCGCTTGAATAACAAGCTCTCCTTGTCTACGTTCTTCTTAATCTCTCCAACTGTAGATAAGCTTTTACAAATGGGGTTATTTTTATACTGTTGGTATAACTGAAATGAAACGGAAGGGTAATATAATGAACAATAAAAGTTTCATCCATTATTGAGAGACATAAAATTGGTAATCGAGAGGAACTACTTCATATGGATGTAAACAGTGTAGAAGCAAACACAATTAAGACAAACTGTGCAGGTAATATACCCAAAAGGATAAAAGATAGTAGTAGATGAATTTCAGATAGCACCTGAGAAAAGTCAACGCTCTCAAATAGTAGCTGGATATTCTGAATAAGATTTCCGCAATCATGCGCTTTTCGCAAATAAGAAATATGCTTTATTCAATTACACGGCTATATAGTGGAATAACATTCTATAATATGCTTAGGGGGAGTTCAACATGTTTAAAGCTGTATTATTTGATTTAGATGGAACTTTATTAAATCGCGATAAGTCAGTAGCTTTTTTTATTAACCACCAATATGAAAGACTGAATAAGATACTTTCTCATATTCCAAAAGAGCAATTTGTATCACGGTTTATTGAACTAGATAATCATGGATATGTATGGAAAGATAAAGTGTACAAACAACTAATTGAAGAATTTAATATATGTTCAGTAACTTGGGAAGAACTTCTCGAAGATTATTTGGACAATTTCAAACATCATTGTGTGGGATTTGCTCATATTCATGAAATGCTGGAGGAGTTAAAAAATAATAAAATCGCTTTAGGTATGATTACAAATGGATATGGTCAGTTCCAAATGGATAACATTAAAGCTTTAAATATTGAAAGTTATTTTGACGTAATTTTAGTATCCGAATGGGAAGGAATCAAGAAACCTGATCCCAAAATCTTTATAAATGCATTGGAAAAGTTAAATATAGAACCTTCAGAAAGCCTATTTATTGGAGACCATCCTGAAAACGATGTGAGAGCTGCTCAAAGTGTAGGTATGGCAAGTGTTTGGAAAAAAGATAATCAGTGGACTGATGTAGAAGCAGATGGAGTAATTGATGATTATTTAGAACTTCCCGTGCTTATGAAGATTTTAAGCAGTAATAAAAATTGCTATACATATAACATACTCAAATAAGGGTTTACACAAAGAAAATCAATAAAAGGCATGAATCCTATTATTTTTTTAAAAGAGATGTACCTTTTTTCGTAGTGGCTGAATACTAGCAAAAACAATAAATATGAACGATCGAGTTAAGGCGCTTTATGGATGATATATGCTCATATAGTTTAAAAATCCTTCTAGGTTACTTTTAAAGGAAAGAAGAATAACCTGGTTTTGAAAATGTTTAGATGAGAAAAATATCGGGCAACTAAGGTATAAGTTAACAAATTCAAACCAAAAAGGAGCATTCATTATGACACAAACTTCGTATAATAACTTATCGACAACAACTGAAAATGATAATAATGGTAAGCTTTTAATAGGAATGATAATAGGGGCAGTTATTGGTGGTGCGCTTTCAATGCTTGATGCAAATACAAGAAACAAAGTAACTGTGACAACCAAAAATATGAAAGATTCAACAATGGATATGTACAGCCAAGTTAAAAATAATCCTTCAGAAGTGAAGGATGACTTGCAGGAGCGACTTAAATCCGCTTCGTCCGTATTAAAAGAAGCTATAAGCGATGCTCAAAATCTTTATGAAAAAGTTAACGAGAATATTATTCTCCCAGTTACTATGGTAAAGGACGAGTCAAGTGAAATACTTTCCCATGCCAAAGAGGCTACGACAGAATTAAAAGACATCGGTGGGAAAGTGAAAGAAGCCGGCGAAGAAGTGAAGGGAAGCAGTAATGGGCAAAGCCAAAGTGCTTAGCTTCCGTGAAATTTTAATTGATTAACGTAAAATTAATTTAGATTTTGAATTCATTTAGTATAAAGTCGAAGCATACTCAAAACAAAAATCTCGCATTTTTAGGAATTATAAAAAAGCGAGATTTTTTAGTTAGCAAAAGTCTGAATCCCTTATTTCTCTGTTAAAAATACCGGATTTGTAAAAGCTTTATGCTTAAAGATTTGATAAATATAAATGAAAGAAACTAGGACTGTACAGCTTAAACCAATGACGACACCAGTTTCATAAGCAAGCGCAAATCCTTCTGGCGCTACCATTGAGTATACAAATACTACAGAGGTCATGAATAGGGCTGGTAAACCTGCAATCCAGTGGAACTTGCCTGATTTCAATAAATACGATGTTGCAACCCAAAGCATAACTGTTGCAACCATTTGATTCGTCATCCCTACATAACGCCATAAGAATTGATAATCAATTGTTGATAGGAAAAATGCGGGTGCTGCAACTGCAACTGTTGCAAAAATTGGTGTTGTACTATTTTTTGAAAAACGAGAGCCTAAAAAGTCTAACACAATCATGCGTGCTGAACGTAATGAAGTATCACCTGTTGTAATTGGTAAAATTACAATCCCTAATATTGCTAAAATACTACCAAATGTACCAAGTAATGCAATTGAAATTTCATCTACTACACCACCTGCACCAATTTCGGAGATTTTTGGTAATAATTCTTCTGTACCGCCATAGAAACTCATACCAGCCGCACACCAAATTAATGCAATGACACCTTCACCAATCATGGCACCGTAGAAGACTTTACGACCTTCCGATTCTTTCTTGATTGTTCTTGAAATTATCGGGCTTTGTGTAGAGTGGAAGCCAGAGATTGCGCCACAAGAAATCGTGATCATTAATAATGGCCAAACCGGTAAATCATTCGGATGCATATTAGTTAAAGATACTTCAGGAATCGCAATACCTGAAGTGACTAGTGATACTAATACCGCACCGGCCATAATGATTAATACTGCACCAAATAGTGGATAAATACGACCGATAATTTGATTGATCGGTAAAATTGCTGCTAATAAGAAGTAGATGAAAATCGCAATAAGTGCTGTCATAAATGTAAATCCTAATTTTGACGAAAGAACAGCAGCAGGTCCTGCAGTAAAGGCAGCAGCTACTAAAACCATTAATACTACTGAAACGATATCAGTGAAGACACGCATTACTTTACCTAAATAACGTTGAACAAGTGCTGGGAATTGTGCGCCTCCATGACGTAATGATAACATCCCTGCAAAATAGTCATGAACGGCACCTGCAAAAATACAACCAAATACGATCCAAACCATTGCAACGGGTCCATACAATGCACCTGCAATGGCACCGTAAATAGGTCCAAGCCCTGCGATATTCAATAATTGAATCATCCAGCCCTTCCAGGCAGGCATGGGCATATAATCTAAATTATCAGCTTTTGTATAAGCTGGGGTCGGTGTTGCATCATTAACAATAAACACTTTTTCAATAAACTTTCCATATATGATATACCCTACAATTAATAGAGCAATCGAACCAAGAAGTGTATACATATATCTTCCTCCAATATTTCTGATAACTCAAATTATAGTAATGGAAGGTTACATTTGTAAACACAATTTTTAGAAAATTCAGTATAAATATTGATTAAAAGTGTAAATATATAAATAAAATATAGATAAACAAACATTATGTAGTGAAAACTGTTATATAAAAATATATTAAAAATCAAATAATTTTTGATAGAGATTTATAGATATCCGTAATAAATTGATAAAAGTAGAAAAAATCTATTAAATTTCCAGTAAAATGTAAAATTATCAAATACCTCTCTGAAAATGGCTGTGCATACTTATCACATCCTTATACATCACCATTAATAGAATCAACCCCATATTTCGTTGATGTTCCATACCCTGCATACGCAAAATTGCAGAAGAAATTGTGAAGAAGCTAAGACCGTAGGGAAAGTCAAAGAAGCAGGAGAAGAAGTGAAGGGTAGCAGTAATGGGTTAAGCCATGGTACTTAAAATTAAATGTCCCATATCAGATCCTGAAAGCACAGGGTACAGATAAGTAAATAGACAAAAATAAGAGCATTAACCAATTGGGGATTAATGCTCTTTTCTTTTGAAATACTTTTATTCAGGAATGTAAGGTAATTCTAAGTCGTTTGGCAGGTTGATGACATGAGTTTCTGTGTAAGATTTGATGCCATCTAATCCGTATTCGCGACCTACACCTGATTGTTTAACTCCTCCAAATGGGAAACGAACATCTAATCCTTGAATTGCGGCAGTGTTAATCATCGTTGTACCTGCTTCAATGCGACGAGCCACTTTTATAGCATGTTCTTCTTCTCCCCAAACGGAACTTGTTAAACCATAAATGCTTTCATTGTGTAATTGAATCACTTGTTCTTCATCATCATATGGAAGGATTGGAACAGTAGGACCAAATTGTTCTTCTACTACCACACGGTCGTGAACATCTGCACCTAATACGAGTGTTGGTTGTAGGAAGTAACCGTTATCCATTAATTCAGGGTTTATAATTGTCCCTAATGGAATAATTTCTGCTCCTTTATTTTTGGCATCCTCCACTAAACTTTTTACATATTCTACTTGGTTTTTGTTATTTACTGGACCGACTGTAACATCTGGATTAAATGGGTCGCCTACTTTAATCCATTTGTTTGCTGCTTCAATATATTTTTCAACAAACGCATCATAGATTGAACGGTGGACATAGACACGTTTTGCAATCATGCAAATTTGACCTGCTGTTAGGAAGTTGGAAATAACCATTCTTCGTAATGCGCGTTCATCGTTAACATCAAAGTCATTTAATACGATTGCTGCATCATTACCGCCAAGTTCAAGAGTCATTTTTTTAATCGTTTCAGAAGCTGCTTTCATAATATGTTTAGCAGTATTTGTACCACCTGTGAAGGCAATTTTCGCAACTTTAGGGTTGGAAGTAAGTTCAATTCCAACTTCTGCATCTCCGTTAACTAAGTTCAGTACACCAGCAGGGAATTCGTCCGCAATAATTTCAGCTACACGACTTACCGCTAAAGGGGCAAAAGGACTTGGTTTTAGTACCATTGTATTACCTGTTAACAAAGCAGGAGCAATTTTGATTGTTGAAAGGGAAATCGGATAGTTCCATGGCGTAATCGCGGATACAACACCGATTGGATCATGTGTAATGATTGTTCGACCTGTTTCATGTTTACGATCTTCGGGAGCTGTCACTTTTTTCACATTGTCAACGGCGAATTCCATCCACATAAGAGAAACAGCAATTTCTCCTTGAGCATCATAAAGCGCTTTCCCGTGTTCACGAGATAATAACTCAGCGATTTCAGGCGTTGCTTCTTTTAACTTCTGAATGGCACGTTGCATTCTTGCGATACGATCTTCCACATCACTCCAAGCCCAAGTTTTAAAGGCTTCGTATGCCGCATCGATTGCCTGGATTGTTTCCTCTCTCGTATTATTTGGAGCGTAACCAGCAATTTGCTCCGGGTGTGTTGGATTTTCACGCGTAATTTTTTTATCTGTTTGTATTTTTTCGCCATTAATAATAGCGTTAACTGTAATTGGTGTATTATTCATACTAAACCCCTCCGAATAGTGAGATTATCTTACAATAACTATATTATTCCTATTTAAGTTAGTGTTCAAGTTAGTTGCTCATACTAGAAATTACCTTATTTAATACCAACTCCAGTTTGTGTGTATCAAAATTTTATAAGAAGTATTAAGAAAACTAAGTAAATGCATTCTTCTCAACACTCATACTTTTTATACAATTATCAGGTCAGATTGGGGAGACTGCTTAAGTATGGTTAAAGAATTTTGAAATCACGCGCATAAAGGAGTTTAGAAGATAGGTGGGAAAGTGAATGGAGACAGCATAATAAATTGTTGTTTTAGCAATGTCCAACTTATTCCCTTATTAGAAGTGCTTTCATCATCTCAATAGCACATAAATCCACTTTTTTGTGGAAGGCTATTTTCATGTGGAGGTGTAGAAATGGGGAATAAAGCGTCGGGTGCTAACGACGAAAAAGCAAATCTTACTTGGTGGCAATTATCTCTTATTGGAGTAGGCTGCACTATTGGTACAGGGTTTTTTCTTGCTTCAAGTATAGCGATTAAAATGACAGGTCCTTCTGTTATCTTGGCCTTTATAATGGCTGCTACAGCAACATATATTGTGTTTGAGGCTCTTGCTAAAATGATTGCATCGGATCCACAGAAAGGATCTTTTCGTACCTATGCTAAAAAAGCATACGGACGTTGGGCTGGTTTTAGCAGTGGTTGGGTTTACTGGTGTTCAGAAATCTTAATTATAGGCAGTCAACTTACCGCAATTTCATTATTAACTGAATTTTGGTTTCCTGATATTAAATTGTGGATTTTCGCAGCAATCTATGCAGTTCTCGGTCTCATTGTTCTATTTATAGGAGCAAAAGCATTTGGAAAATTGGAAAGCGTATTCGCTGTGATGAAAATTGCAGCTATTTTTATGTTTATTATAATTGCAACTTTAGCGCTGACAGGTGTGATTGGCGAAAAATCAACTCCGGACCTCCCCCAATCCGTGAATGAATTTTTCCCGAAAGGCTTCATCGGATTTTGGAGCGCTTTAATATTCGCATTTTATGCCCATGGCGGGATCGAAGTAATGAGCATAATGGCGATCCATCTTAAAAATAAAGAGGATGCACCTAAATCAGGTAAAGTGATGCTTGGGCTGCTTGGAATCATTTATGTGACCGCACTTTCGTTAGCACTATTACTGAAGCCATATGATAAGTTCAAGGAGAGCAAGAGTCCGTTTGTCGAGGCTTTATCAGGCGTCCATAATATCGATTTTTTCCCGCATGTATTTATCGCAGCAATTATTATTGCGGGGTTTTCAACAATGTCTGCATCATTGTTTTCGGTTACCACCATACTTGTGACAATATCAGAGGACGGAGACGCTCCAAAAATCTTCAGTAAACAAAAGAAAAAGAAGCTCAAAATGCCATTACCTGCAATTGCTTTAACATCTTTGGGGCTTGTACTTTCTATCATTACGTCCTTATTACTGCCGGATAAAGTATACGAATATATAACGACTGCTGCAGCATTAATGCTACTTTACAACTGGCTGTTTATTTTAGTCATGTACCCGAGGTTAGTTGAGACGACTACTTTCGATAAAGTGAAAAGAATTATTGGAATATTACTAATCAGTTCTGCAGTTAGCGGAACACTTTTACATCAGACGAGTCGTCCAGGCTTTTTTATAAGTTTAGTATTTCTCGCAGTAATCGGTAGTATAGTCTTTTTTATGCGAAAAAAATGGAAGAAGGAAGAAGCTCAAAATAATGCTTGAAAAGCCTGAACACCAAAGTAAATACCGAATCCGATCATTGCAAGCGATGAGATGATGGAAATCGTATTTATGAATCCGGTCGATAATAATTTGCGGGCTCCACTGGATATAGCGGCCATCAGCGTATCCCACAACATTATTCCAAGGATGACGGCCAGGCTATTGACAATTATTTGATTATCCGTAGTAACTTTGTTTGTTTCCGCAAGAACTGAACCATAGATTCCAAGCCAAAAAAGGATAGTTAGCGGATTCAATAGTGACATGAGAAAGCCTGTTAATAAGGAATGTCTAAGACGAGTAGTTTTTTTATTGGTTTTTAAAGCTATCTCAATCTTATGTAGAGAAAGTAAATTCTCTATCCCGGAATATGTAAGAACAAAACAACCAAATGACCAGAGAAATACTTTTACTGGAGAGTATTCAATAACTTGGCCAATGCCGAAATAAACCATTATCATGTACAAAATATCAGCTGTCAATGCACCGATGCCAAAGATAAGCGCATGAAAAAAACCGTTTTTAATTCCTGTATCTAGCTGCGCTGCGTTGACAGGACCGATAGGCGCAGCTAAGGATACACCTAAAAAAATGTAAGCAGCTATTGAGTTCAAAAATAGCCCTCCTTTAAAATGATGTCTGTGCATCTTATTCAAAAAGGGTGACTTGTACAACTATAAAAATGGATTTTATTTCAATAACTAAGTAGCCCTATACCAGTGGAAAGGTAAAGGGCTGTAAATAGAGGTATTTTTAATGTCACTTTGAATCTTGCAAACTCAACCATTAAAGATGTTCGTACAAAGGAAAAAATACAATCTCCCCTATAGGGAGACTGTAATAGTAATATTACTTGTTATTGTTGTTATTTTTGTTGTTCTTATTAAAGTTAATGTTGTTGTTTTTGTTGTTACGGTTAATCTGATTTTGATCATTTAAATTGTCGAAGTTGAAATCTTCACCAAATTCAAATTCATTATTATTGTTCTTATTATTATTGTTATTTCGTTGACGTTTAATATTAAGGTTATTATTTTCCACAGCAACTCACCTCCTTAACAAAAGTTAGAATGGCTTAAACAGCTTTAAAAATACTCAAATTTCAGTTGAAAGTTTTTCCTTGAGGTGGATAAATCCAATTTACATACACAAATCACGCATACAAACAAGTGTTCCTGTATAAAATAGAGAGTAGGGAAAATTTGTGCCGCTATTGGAAAACAACTTATAAATAGTTGAAGAAAGACGGTGGGAAAACAAACATCAATTCTTAGCGGTATGTCCAACAATCAGAAAAGCGAGTGGTCAAAATGCATAAAGAATTCATGAAATTTAGCGATGATATTCACCGGTATATTGTACTGGAATTATTTTTAAAAACACTCGAGCGTGATAGGGATTGCATTTCCGAATTAAAAATGAGAGACGTACTGGAAGAATGGTACGATTCCAAAATTAATGAAACCTTTCTTGAATTTAAAAAGCTAAGGGACTTTTTATATAAGAAAGGATGTAAAATAGAAAAGCAGAAATCTGATGATTATATGACCTATTATTTTATATTGTTTAGGGGTTACGATGAAACGAGAAGTTATGGAAACATTGCTTTACGCAACTGGGTGAGCGAAGAAATGAAACGTATATTAGGAATGAAGTACCAAACACCCGCCGACAGGAAATAAAGTCCGCTTTTCTTCAATAAAATTGTAATCTGGTCATTGAGTCATATCGTTCTTCAACAATGGGGCTCGATTCTATAAAGGCTGCCGCCAAGTATACTATAATTATTACATAGGGGGGCGAAAAAAATGGATTATACTAAAATCTATAACGAGGAATTGATTACCTTAGTAAAAGGGAAAATACAGTCAGTCGGTGAAGTTAAAGCGGTGAAGTTTGTGAGAGAACAAACAGGGATGTCTTTAATACAGGCAAAAAAATTTGTAGATTTTTGCAAAGAATAGGGGTGATTTCTTGGTCAGTAAAATAATTTTAGATGAAAGAGCAATTCAATTAAATAGCTATAAAGAAGAAAAAGTAAATGGGCTCTATAAAGTCTCAGTCATTTTTGACGTGACAAGCAAGGAATATCATGACATTGCAACTTTACAATGGAACATTTGACGTTAAGATTCCCGAAATAGATATAATGTTTAGAGGAACGATATTTAACTACTCCACATCTATTACAAATCTGTATGAAAAAGATCAGGTAAGACAGTATAAATTGACTTTAGTGGAAGTAAAGGACTGAAATTTAATGAGATTAAGCATATTGGATCAATCACCTATCTCTTCAAATCAAACTGCTGGGAATGCATTAAATTGGTCAATGAAATTAGCACAGGCAGGGGATGGACTAGGATATACAAGGTACTGGATTGCCGAACATCATGATTTATCTGGACTAGCATGCCCTGCACCTGAAGTGATGTTAAGCTACATTGGAGCTAACACGAATCGAATTCGTATAGGATCTGGCGCAGTCTTATTGCCTCATTACCGACCATTTAAAGTTGCTGAGATCTTTAATACGTTAGCGACACTATTTCCAAATCGAATTGATTTAGGAATTGGACGAGCGCCAGGCGGATCCGCTGAAGCGATGACTGCTTTGTCTGGTAACTTTATAAAAAATGTTGGGAACTTTCCTTACATATTGAGAGACCTACTTTATTTTTTAGATGATGATTTTCCAAAGAATAACGAATATTCAAAGTTATCGGCTTCTCCCATACCTGAAAATCCGCCATTACCTTGGCTCCTAGGGACTGGTAAGAAAAGTGCTTTACTCGCAGCGGAAAATGGATTGCCATTTACTTTTGGTCATTTTATGAGCGATCAAGATGGAGCTGCTATTATTAATGAATATATTGATAGCTTTAAACCAAGAAAAGAAGGGCAAACGCCACAAGTCATCGTTACGGTTAACGTTATTTGTGGAGAGACAACGGAAAAAGCCGAAGAAGTTGCAGCAAGCTTTCTCATCTGGTCCTTACAAATGGAAAAAGGGGAGGGCCAACAAGGGGTTCCTTCTATAAGTGAAGCTAAACAATATAAACTAACTGAAAGAGATAAAGAAACATTGGAAAAAGTTAGACAAAAAATGATTATTGGTAATCCTCAAGAAGTGAAACAGAAATTATTTGAGTTAAAAAAAGAATACCAAGCTGATGAAATGATGATTAATACAATCACATATTTACCGGAAGATCGAATCCGCTCCTATGAACTAATTGCAAATGAAGTATATTTAGAAGGAAATAAGCATGAGAATAACTAACATTTAATACAATGGAAGCTGCAGTAATTTGGACGAATTGACTACAAAGATAAGCTTTTCCAAAATCAGATGATTGGCAAATGAAACCTCCTAGATATTTTACATATATAATGAACCATCACACATTCTATATAGAGGAGGTGTGAATATGGGGAAGAAAGTTTCGAAGGCGAATCATGGAAAAACAGGAGTCGAACTAATAAGTGAAGCATTTGGCATGTCAAAAAACGACAGCGAAGCATTATTAGCCCAGGCGTCGGAAGTTCAAACTACGGACATTCCTTTCGGTAAAGAAGATGTATATGCAAGGGATAGTACAACAACAACTTTGAACAATTTACATGAAGATAATACATCCGCCATTTTAGATCGAAATGGGCCAAGGTAATTATTGTAAGTGAATCAATTGTGACTTAAGGCAATTCTTCCTTTAGAGTAACAAAACTTTACAATCCCTTAAATAAGAGCGTATGTTCTTAATTTAAGGGGTTTTTTATTTTCAATATTTTTAGCGTTTATACATTTAAAACTAATTTCCGTACACACTGGTGCAAAGATAAATCATTAGAGGGAGATACAGCTGGTAAGCTACCAAGCGCAGTAATTAATTGTACATATTAAATAAGAAAATAAGCTCGTCATTTTTGATTGCACTCAGTGTAATGGGCTTTTTTATTTTGGCTGAGCAAAAAAAAATTTATTACTTTAGTTTAACGATCGGGAAATATTGCGGGTTGGATAGGGGAAATATGGTTGATTTGATTCGAAAAGGCCGAATTATGGCAGGAGACACAAAACATAGGGCATTTCTATCGTTTTTCCAAAAAGAAGAGAAGAAAATACCATAATATGATATTTTTAATTCGGCAAATAAATATTTTTAGGAGGTATTTATGAAAAATAAGTTAATGCCTTTATTGGGGTTGTTTTTTATTGGTCTAATACTTTTCTTCATTTTTGATATATCTAAAAGTGAAGAAGTTGTGCCAAATGATGTAGTGACTACCGCTAGTAAGCATAATGATAATGTCTATTATAGCATTGATAAAGAACTTCATTTTAATTTAGGAATTGATACACATGTTTTAGAGTTTTTTGAAAGAGAGAATAAAAGCATAGGAGAGGCAAATACAAATAAGATGGGATTTGGTTTAGAGAAATCCTCAATGAATGTATATTTCTTTGATTTTAAAAATGTTGAAGCTACGACGCTTGCCGAAAAGAACTACGAAGAGTTTGATGCTAAAACAAAGGGTGTTATAAGAACACCTGAAGGCAATTTTAATTTCGAAAGTGATGGCTATTTACATGTTGTGAAATTATCTGATGAGCAAACTATCTATTCAGGTCGTTTTAAGGGGAATTTCAAAAATAAACAGACAGAGGAAGCATTCTTCTTAACAATGCGATTTAATCCCGAAACAGAACAAATAGACGTATCTTTTACAAGTGGAGTAATCGGAGATAATGCGATTTTATCTTTTGGTAAGTCTTTTATAACCGACGCACAGTTTAACGAAATTGAAGAAACGATTAGAAGATAAAAAATGAGTAAGTTGTACCTGTTTGTCATTACATAGGCATAAATGTTTTATGAGTGTTTTATTAAATATTAATCCTGCTGCCACAAACGAAATATATAACTATAAAAGTCTCTCCGTATTCAACTACATAGGCGATTTTTTATCTGATATTCGCCAATTCAATATTTAGTTTAGAAAGAGTAATCAAGTGGCTTGTATTACTCTTTTTTGTTTTTCTGTATACACTGCATTGTCTCACGTTATACTTCATTACCCTTTTGTTTTAAAGGTGACCCATGAATTATACAGTACAAGATATACTCAGAAAAATTCCCCTTTCTTGAATATAAACGGATAAATTCGGGTATAAAGCATAGTGGTAGGTTTAATATTGTTTATAAGTAATGTATTTTAGAGGAGGTTTTATTGTGGCAGAGAACAAAGACAAACATATTGCAAAAAAAGAGGATGGGGAACGTGAAATTCTGACTACTCGTCAAGGACACCCTGTAAGAGACAACCAGAATATCCGTACAGTTGGTAACCGTGGACCGGCTACTTTAGAAAATTATCATTTCATTGAAAAAATTTCACACTTTGACCGGGAAGAGGTTCCTGAACGCGTAGTACATGCACGTGGCTCAGGTGCTTTCGGTTATTTTGAAACTTACGGTAAGGTTGGAGATGAGCCTGTAGAAAAATATACCCGTGCAAAAGTCTTTTCTGGAGCCGGTAAGCAAACGCCACTTATGGTGCGTTTTTCTACAGTGGCAGGTGCAAAGGATTCACCTGAGACTGCACGAGATCCGCGCGGCTTTGCAGTGAAAATGTATACGGAAGATGGTAACTGGGATCTTGTAGGCAACAATTTAAAGATTTTCTTTATTCGTGATGCTATGAAGTTCCCTGATATGATTCATGCTTTTAAAGCAGATCCGGCTTCCAACGTACCGAATCCACAGCGTATGTTTGACTTTGTTTCACGTACACCGGAAGCGACGCATATGATTACATTCCTATTTTCACCTTGGGGTATTCCAGCGACATACCGCCATATGCAGGGTTCAGGTGTTAACACATATAAATGGGTTAATGAAGAAGGTAAAGCTGTACTTGTGAAGTATCATTGGGAACCAAAACAGGGTATCCGCAATTTGACTCAAGAAGAAGCAAACTCCATTCAGGCTAAAAACGTAGGACATGCTACACAGGACTTATACGAATCAATTGAACGTGGAGAGTATCCAGAGTGGGAACTGTTCGTCCAAATTATGGAGGATGACTATCATCCAGAACTTGATTTCGATCCACTTGATGACACGAAACTATGGCCGGAAGATAAGTTCCCTTGGTTGCCTGTAGGTCGTATGGTGCTTAACCGCAACCCTGAAGATTTCCATGCAGAAATCGAGCAGGCTGCATTCGGTACTGGTGTTCTAGTAGATGGTATGGATTTTTCAGACGATAAAATGCTGCAAGGGCGTACATTCTCTTACTCAGATACCCAGCGTTACCGTGTAGGCTCAAACTACTTGAAATTGCCAGTCAACGCACCAAAGGCACCGGTTCGTACAAATCAGCAGCGTGGACAGATGGATACGCGTGATCCTAAAGAATCCGGTGAAAACCCACATATTAATTATGAGCCGTCAATGATTGGTGGCTACCGTGATGCAGGGGATAAAGCATATCCACCACATCAGCCGTCCTATAATGCGGCATTAATGAGTGAGCCTATTGATCGCCCGAATAACTATGGTCAAGCAGGTGAAACATACCGCAGCTTTGAAGACTGGGAACGTGATGAGCTTATTAATAACTTATCGGATGCTCTGGCAATCTGTGACAAGCGCATTCAGGAAGCGATGTTTGATCACTTTACACAGGCTGATGAAGATTACGGCCGCCGTGTTAAGGAAGAGACTGAAAAGAAAATGAAAGAAATCGAAAAAATGGCTCAGGAAGGTAAATTACCGGGCCGAGAGTCAGGGATTTCTAAATATGGACAGGGTACGACGGCTGCGAATGAAGCAACCAAAGATGCAGTGAAGAAAAGCCATGAGGCAGACCCGTATTAATGATTAAAAAGAACACCTTGATGATTGTTATACGCCCTAAAGGAACAGTTATAAACTATTCCTTGATTTGACCAAAATTTTAAAAATGCAATCAGGTAATATTAAAAGACTTAAGTTTGGTTTTCCACCAAGCTTAAGTCTTTTATCTATTGGCAGCGGCGAGAAGTAAATTTATTGCAGGAATCAAGGCTGTATTCAAATTCCTAACTATTCGAAGAGAAATCGAGTGAAATGGCTTAAATGGGCATTTAGGTAATAAGGGTATTATTAAAAAATGTGTAAACTCATTGTCTAATAGACATTTTGGAGACGGAGCGTAAATTAACTTTTATGCTCTGTTTTTATTTTGTTTAAAGAGGTGAATGAAATAAAATTTCAGGCGCTTTTTATACCACGCGGATGTTTGAAGAGGCTTTTAAAGAAAGCATCATTAGCTTGGGATCCTTTTTAAAATCGGTGCACGATTCTAACAATAAAATTAGAGAGGCGATTGCACAACTACAATCATCATTTGTGGAGTGCAAAGAGAATAAACTGTCACCAGGGCAAAAATAAAACCAGCCAGAATTTTGGAGATATCATAACGAACATAAACGCCATCTGCATTTTCGTGAATTGTAATTGCTGATCCATATCATGAAGAATGGTCATATTGGCGGAGATAAGGCTAATAACATATCTAACCCAACGTAAAGAAAAGCTATAGTGCCAACAAAAGATGAACGGTACCAGGCATTTAAAGAAAACCATTGATGCTATGAATGGGTAAATGTTGCAGAGAAATTGTCCATGTCGCGTAAAAAAAAATATTTAAGCGCAATGTATTGATTGATAAGACAGCAGAAAGGATGGAGTGGTTTTGAAGATTGAAATTAGCGGTGTAAGTTTTGGTATGGTGCTCGCTATAATTATTTCATGGAGCGTTAATAAATCTATACTGTGGGCAATCATCCATGGTATGTTCGGTTGGCTCTATGTAATTTATTATGTACTCACAATTTGAACTTCTTAACTTCTAGTGAATAATTTCAAACAAAAGCAGTCTTTTTTTGGTTTTTCTGTATTAACTGTGTTATAAGTTTTTTGTCTAGATAGGTAAGGGGTCTCTATATAAGCTACTATTGCTAATTTAAAATCAGACGGCTTTTTAATGTAACCCAAGGTTCAAATATAATCATATTAAAAGCGTTTTTCAGTTATAGGGCCAGATTGTTGAATAACATATTCTTTTTATTTCGGTTAACACAAGAATTAGATATATTGCTCAACATTGTTTTATCCACAAGATTTTGTTAAAAAAGCCCTAAACATTTGTTTAGGTGCTTTTTAATTGTATTAGATAGACATTAGTATGAGATATAGATGTACTGCAATAAACATAATTAAAGTAATTATTCCTATCCACTTTATTAATTTAATATTATTATTGGAATACATAAGGAATGCGATATATACCACTACTGCCAGCAATGAGATAGGCAAATGATAAAACCATATACCACCAAACAGTAGTAATTTTGTCAATGGAATGCTTACAAGTAAAGATAAAAAACCACCTAATACATAACTAAGCGTTCTTGAGAACTTCTTATAGATTAACTTATAGAAAATAAAGCCACAAATAGCACTGATGATTACTACTAACATAAACAGATACATAATAGTTAAATAGATCATTGACAAGTCCTCCTACAATTTCATATTACCATAAATAATTGTTGGATATATTTTTAAACTTGTCTGTTGAGCTGTATATTCAACCATCGGGCGCGATTCTTCAAAAAGAAGATCGCTTTTTTACGTTAGTTGAGAAATTAAATTTTACAATAATCGACCTTTATTGCTACTAACTATTCTATTACGAGAATATATAATAATTTATTCAACCAAAAGTTGTATGTTAATATTCTGTTACTTATTTTACCATTTGAATTACAATTTACAGGAGTCAATTAAATTTTATCGGCAACAAAAATCTAAAGAGTAATTTTGTATTCAATAGCATTTAAATAAACTTCCAATTGAAGAGTTTGGGGCACAGAAAACCAGACTTCAACAATCAGGAGCTTAAGTTGAATAATGAATAAGAGGTATTCATAGCAAACTAGATGGTCTTCTTTATTTACACATTGTAACTGTGTTCAAATGGTTCCTGTGATAAACGTTTCGCAATTTACAAAAAAATATAGAGGAAATTTAGTGACAAAGCAAAAACAATTGTATTGGAGTGATTAAATTGTTAAATTTTTTTAAATATAACTGGCAGGTAAGAGACGAATGGTTTGATTGGTGTTCCCAGCTATCAAATGAGGAATTGAAGAAAGAAAGAACTGGTGGAGTAGGGAGTATATTATATACTCTATTTCACATTATTGATGTTGAATATAGTTGGCTTCGTGCTATACAAGGCAAAGAAGACATAGTAGTTGAA
>NZ_JBELZM010000020.1:0-59583 GCF_040273735.1 Solibacillus sp.
CGATGAGAATCTGGAAGGAGCTTTCGTTACGTTTATCAATCCAGCAACTCATGAGGAGCGTTTACTGCATATTAAAATGGCAGACACAAGAAAATATTTCTCCAGTAAACTGTTGGAACAATTGAGCAGTTGAAAATTTAGAGCGGCAGGCGCATTTCCTAACGGGATGCGCATTTTTTATTTATTAATTACATGAGAAAATTTATAATAAAGGCATATTTCGACATGGAAACACATATTTTGAAACAGAACAAGTGGATGCACCAGTTGAATCCAGAAAAATTTCTGATCGAAGTGGAGGGTTTTTATGGGTGAAGGGAAAGGCACATTTCAGAAATGGAGGAAGAAAGTCAACAAGAAGGTGACAACGCTTAGCAGTAAAACGTCTTTTGCGGTTGACCGGTCCAAACTGCGAAAACAAATCAATGGAATTGAAGAAGAAATTAAAGTGCTGAAACAGCAAATCGGGGAAATTGTCAATTTGAACCGCAACAGCCTGTTTTCGGTCAGCATGGTGAATTATCAGCTCGCGCAGATTGAGGCGAAAGAAAACACGATTGCGCAGCTGGAAAAAGATATTGAAGAATTAAATGAACTCAGTAAATTAGCGGGCGTCGAAGAGGAGGAAACAGTGCCCGACCTGAATGCAAAGCAAACGATTGACGATATTACGGCGTCATATATATACAATTGCGCCAACTGTAATGAATGCTACGATGAACCGAAAAAGTTTTGTGAAGAGTGTGGTTATAGCATGGGTTAGCGCTTATCGGTGAATCTGCGATAGGCTTTGAATGTAAAATACCGTTAAAAAATAAAGGGGGAAGTACAAATATAGAACGCCCAACTTTCTATACACTTTAGAAAGTTGGGCGTTTCTTTGTGGAAAAGCAGATTTCTTTATATCAGCTTTTCCTTATTACTTACGATGTTCTACAAGGTCAATTGCCCCTAATACTATATGGGCAAGGCCGAAACCGAAAATGGTATTGGCAAGCATCTTGTTCGTACCGATTTTTTGTTTCATCGCATACCCCGTTGCAGTGACAGCTGAACCAAGTACAGTCGGAATTAAACCTTCACGAATATTTTTCATAAAAGCCCCTCCTTCATCGTAGTAGGTGAAACGAGCACCGTTCTTATTGTTTGTATATCCACCCGAAATATTTGTTGTAAATACTGGATGAATTATTTAAAAATTGAAACTATACAATGATTCGTTCGTATAGATTATTGGGCATACTAGTTAGGCATATTTTTCGCTTGATCTGCTTTGCCATACATATTGAGCATTGTGCTCATATCCTGCGGTGATAGTTGTGGTACTTGGTAATAGCCTTTTTTGTTTTGATACAGTGATAGTTCATATGCCATTTCGATGCAGTTTGGTACTGAATCTTGTAGCACGCGGCGTACTACCGGGTTTGTGCTTTCTAAAGCAGCACCTGTTTTTCCTGTAGCTCCAGCTTTATGGCAGCTAAGCAGGAAACCTGAAATAATGCCATCATTAATTTCGCTAGCTGAAGTGATCGGCTTTTTAGGCTCACCTGGTTTTAAGCCGTAAACAGTATCGTTGCCCATATTCATATTGTAGCTGCGTGTAGGGTGTTTTGGATCGTGACCTGTTTTAAAGGCTTCCACTGTAATATTATACTCATCAAGCATAAACGCATACTGGCGATCCATAATAGACAGAAGTTCACTATCTTGAACTTGGTCGCGAAGCAGGACGTATTGGTTTAATCCGCCGATCATTGCGCTTAGTACTTCATGAACATCCAGAATTTCGTGGGCACCATGATTTGTTGAAAGGGGCATTTGATTGTCTTGAGATTCAGATGATTGGGTAAACATTAATAAAAAACCTCCATAGTAAGATATTTCGTACGTTCTTATTGTGGAAACGAACAGTAATTTTATACGCATTTTTAAAAAAAGAGAGGATGGGGCAAATGTTTAAAAAAAATGAACGAGGCAGTGCAGTATTAGTCGCCCTTATTGCAATTGTTGCATTGATCGTCATTGCGGCAATGCTTGTCGTGCCAAAATACAACAAACTTGTAACAGGTGAAGAAACGGTGGATGCAGCATGGGCCCAAGTCGAAAACCAGCTGCAGCGTCGATTTGATTTAGTGCCAAACTTAGTAAATACAGTAAAAGGCTATGCGGAACATGAGGAAGAAATATTTACACAGATTGCAGATGCCCGTACACAATACGGGAATGCAAATACAGTAGAAGAAACGGCGGACGCAAATAATGAACTGTCTTCTGCATTATCCCGTTTACTCGTTGTAGTTGAAAACTATCCGAATTTAAAAGCGGATGTACAATTTACACGGTTAATGGATGAATTGGCAGGGACGGAAAATCGCCTAACGGTAGCGCGCAAAGATTATAATGACACGGTTCAGCAGTTTAATAATGATGTTCGCCGCTTCCCAGGAAACTTAATCGCGGGCATGTTCAGCTTTGAACAAAAAGACTACTTCGAAATTAAAGAAGGTGTGGAAGAAGCACCGGCTGTCGATTTTGGCGATTGATGATGGGAGTAATGAAGCAGTCGGCAATGACCGTAGCTTCTGAAAGGGGGACTGTATGTGAGGTTAGGGGTATCACTTCTTTTATGGTTAATGCTCGTACCACTCCAAGCGATGGCAGCTATACCGGATAAGCCGGCTTACAATTCTTACGTGTATGATTACGCGAACGTTCTGTCCGATGATGTGGAACAGAATCTGATCCAGTCGGCAAAAGCGCTTGAAGGTTCAACGGGAAATGTCGTTGTCATGATGACAATTGATACGATCGATGGAATGGATGCGTTTGAATTCGGTACGGAGACGATGCGCAGCTGGGGAATCGGTGATGAAGCACTCGATAACGGTATGCTCATATTTGCGACGACCGAGCAGGGGCCAGGGCAAAATGATGTATGGATAACGGTCGGTGGCGGTCTGGAAGGAGTTTATCCGGACGGAAAGCTCGGGGGCATGATCGATACGTATATGATGCCTTATCTAGCTGATGGTGATTATACGAATGCGTTCGCCAGTATCTTCTCCGCTTTTTATGAAGAAATGGGTGGTGAAGCAGGCGGCGCGGATCTAGTACAGCCTGTTGCGTCAAATGATGATGATGGGATTTCAATCGGTTTCATTATAATGATCATTATTATTTACTTCATTATTACGAAGTTTGGTGGTGGCGGTGGACCTGGTGGACGCCGACGCACAGCACGCCGTGTATACCGCAGTGGCGGTTTCGGTGGCTTTGGAGGAGGCGGCTTCGGCGGTGGCGGCGGTTCATCGGGCGGCTTTGGCGGCTTCGGTGGCGGCGGCTCATTCGGCGGAGGCGCAGGCAGGAAGTTTTAGGTTTAAGGGAAAGGCATCTCACTCTTTGCGGTGAGGTGCTTTTTCGTGGTGCGGGTGGTGGTTTTCTAATAATTTGGTACGATGTTCTAATAAAAGCGGCCGTTAAAAAGAGGTCAGCATTTTCGAATTATGTAAGCGAGAACTTCTAATAAGTTGGCGCGTTGTTCTAATAAATCCGAATAAGTTCTAATAAAACGCGGATCTTCTAATATAAGCGGCTGATGCTCAAATAAGTGGTCCGGAAGTTCTAATAAGTGTTCGAGAATTTCTAATAAGTTAGTCAGATGTTCTAATATAGCCGGGGAAGTTCTAATAAAAGCGGCAGATGACAAAGAAGTCCGCATTTCCTAATTAAGTAAGCGAGAACTTCTAATAAGTTGGCGTATTGTTCTAATAAACCCGGAAAAGTTCTAATAAAACTAGGATCTTCTAATATAAGCGGCTGATGTTCAAATAAGTGGTCCGGATCTTCTAATAAGCATTCGAGAACTTCTAATATGCCACCCGGATGTTCTAATATAGCCGGGGATCTTCTAATAAAAGCAGCCGGTGAAAATGAGGTAAGCATTTTCTAATAAGTTGGCGAGATGTTCTAATAAATCCGAAAATCTTCTAATAAAACACTACGCAACCACAACCATAATTCGCTATAATAATAAAAAAAGGGAGGAACTGCCAATGATTATCAAATTTTATTCAAAACCGGACTGCGGACTTTGCATTGAAGGACTTCATACATTAAAAATTGTGCAGGAAGACATCGACTTTACGATTGAGCACTATAATATAGAAGAAGACGATGAAGCCCATGAAAAGTATATGCTGATGATTCCGGTTGTTGAGTTTAACGGCGACGTTGTGCAATACGGGCAGCTCGATTATGCGACATTGTACGAGGCGCTGGTGGACTAGCATTGGTGCCTGTTCGCTATTTTTTGCGAGTAATTCCGTCATATAAGTTGCAAATCACTCCGGGTCGATCTATAATGAAGACAGAAATTCTTTTTTTTACCCCATGTGGGACACAAAATGTTTATGTGGGACATATATTGTCCAACTGGATAAATCGGGTAGGTGGTTTTTTGACGGATATTTCATTTTTTGCAGCTGAGCGTAAACTAATGCCTGAAATTGATGCTCTTTTTCAAAAGAGATTTCGAGTATTACAAGCAATTGCGACATTTAGCCCGATTGGAAGACGTGCTTTAGGAGAACAGCTTCAGATGACAGAGCGTGATATCCGGAATGAAACAACGGTCCTGAGCGAACAGCAATTGATCTTGATTCAAAAAAAAGGCATGATTTGCACGCCAAAAGGGTATGAAGTAATAGAACAGCTTTACGAACTGTATCGTGAGCTTTCCGGTATTGTAGCGATGGAACAGCAGCTTACAAACATCTTTGGCATCGCACGTGTCATCATTGTGCCAGGTGATGCCGAACAAGATGAATCGGTAAAGCAGCAGCTCGGTAAAGTTGCGGCACAAGTATTACAGCAAATCGCACCTGCCAAAGCCAAAATTGCGGTTACAGGCGGAAGCAGTGTTGCATCGATGAAGGAATATTTATCGGACTGCCCGGTGCTGAGCGACGCGAATTTTATTGCGGCACGCGGTGGTATGGGTGATGAGATGACATTCCAGGCGAATACAATTGTTTCGAAGTTTTCAAAAAGATGCGGGGCAACATACCGCACGTTGTTTTTGCCGGAGCATTTAAGTGAGCAGGCGTATGAAGCGATGAAGGATGAACCGATCATTCGGGAGATGATCGCACTTTATGAACAGGTGGACATCGTTATTCACGGAATTGGTGCAGCACAGGAAATGGCGCTTCGTCGTAAAAGTTCACAGCATGAGCAGCAGATACTTGAAGAAAAAGGCGCGGTTGCCGAAGCATTTGGCTACTATTTCAATGCAAACGGCGATACGGTCCATCATCTACGGACAATTGGAATCCAGCGTGATCAAGTAAATAAAGCGAAGCATGTTCTTGCCATTGCGGCAGGCAGAAATAAGGCAGCTGCGATTCAGGCGTATTTTAAAAATGCCGCATCGCAAACGATTTTGATTACAGATGAGCAAACCGCAAGTACAATTCTTAAAAATTAAACATGTTTTTAAAAGTATGATTTTACACATACTATTTTAATAATAAAGTTATTGGAGGAATTACACATGGCATTACAATTAGCAATCAATGGATTTGGACGAATCGGACGTTTAGTATTCCGTGAAGCAATGAAGCACGAGGAATTTGAAGTAGTTGCAGTAAATGATTTAACTGATGCGAAACAGCTTGCACATTTATTGAAATACGACTCAGTACATGGAGTGTATGATGCAGACGTTCAAGCAGAAGATGATGCATTTATCGTAAACGGCAAACGCATTCAAGTGCTTTCTGAAAAAGATCCTGCAAATTTACCATGGGGTGAACTTGGTGTAGATGTAGTTTTAGAATGTACAGGTAGATGGCGTTCAATGGAAGAAGTATCGAAACATATCGAAGCCGGCGCGAAAAAAGCAATCCTTTCTGCACCAGCACAAGGCGATATGCCAACATATGTAATGGGTGTTAACCATACGGAATATGACCCAGCGCAAAATGTTATTTCAAATGCTTCTTGTACAACAAACTGCTTAGCACCACTTGCGAAAGTGTTGGATGAAAAGTTCGGCATCAAACGCGGTATGATGACAACAATTCACTCTTATACAAATGACCAACGTATCCTTGACTTCCCGCACTCTGACCCACGTCGTGCACGTGCTGGCGCGGTATCAATGATACCGACAACTACTGGTGCAGCAATCGCGGTATCAAAAGTGTTGCCACAATTAAAAGGCAAATTGGACGGTTTCTCAATGCGTGTTCCAACACCGAACGTTTCATGTGTTGACTTAGTTGTTGAGTTGGAGAAAGACGTAACAAAAGATTCGATTAACGCAGCATTAAAAGAAGCGTCAGAAGGCGACTTAAAAGGCGTTCTTGCTTACAACGAATTACCATTAGTATCAATCGACTACAATGGTAACCCGGCTTCATCTACAATTGACGGTTTATCAACAATGGTAATGGAAGGTCGTATGGCGAAAGTCGTTTCTTGGTATGATAACGAAATCGGCTACTCAACTCGTTTAATGGACTTAGCTTTATATATCGCAGAACAAGGTATCGAAAAAGCATAATAATCCGATAAAATGTGACATACTTTTTCTAAATTAAAGAAAAAGTGTGACATATTAAAAGGAAATGGGCATAAAAAGTATAGCCTTTAATACATGTAAACCTTATAATAAATAAGGGTAAAAGAGCGGCAGGGACTCACCCGGACCGCTCTTTTTTCGGATATAAGGAAAATATACAAAACAGAGGCGATACCAAGACAGCCTTATCGAATTTTGTTACTATTTTAACTAGCGAGTATACGATCCACAATAATTGACGAACGAGTATGAAGGAGGATTTTCAGTATGTTTTTAAAGAAATCAATGAACGATGTAGATGTAAAAGGAAAACGCGTATTTGTGCGTGTCGATTTTAATGTGCCGATGGATGAGGGCCGCATTACCGACGAAACGCGTATTCGTGCAGCTATTCCAACAATTGAACAACTAGTAAACGCTGGAGCAAAAGTAATTTTAGCATCACATCTTGGCCGTCCAAAAGGCGAAGTAAATGAGGACATGCGCCTAACAGCAGTCGGCGAGCGTCTTTCGGAATTAATGGACAAGCCAGTCAAAAAATTGGATGAATCAATCGGTTCAGATGTAGAAGCGGCGGTTAACAATTTGCAAGAAGGCGAAATTATCCTGCTTGAAAATGTTCGTTTCCATAAAGGCGAAGAGAAAAACGACGAAGCATTGGCAAAAGAGTTTGCGAAATTAGCGGATCTTTATGTAAATGATGCGTTCGGCGCAGCTCACCGTGCACATGCTTCAACAGAAGGTATCGCAAAACATGTACCGGCTGTTTCAGGCTTATTAATGGAGAAAGAGCTAGACGTACTAGGTAAGGCATTATCAAATCCAGAGCGCCCGTTCACAGCAATTATTGGTGGAGCGAAAGTTAAAGATAAAATCGGTGTTATTGAAAACCTGTTGGATAAAGTGGATCACCTGATTATCGGTGGCGGTTTAGTATTTACGTTCGTCAAAGCGATGGGCCACGATATCGGGAAGTCATTGCTTGAAGAAGATAAAATCGAGCTGGCAAAAGGTTTCATCGAACAAGCGAAAGAAAAGGGCGTACAACTGCATATGCCGGTCGATGCTGTCGTAGCAAACGAGTTCTCTAAAGATGCGGAAACAAAAGTTGTGGCAATCGATGCAATTCCATCTGACTGGATGGGACTTGATATTGGACCGAAAACGGCTGAAAACTATGCAGAAGTCATTAAGCAATCAAAACTGATCATTTGGAACGGACCAATGGGTGTATTCGAAATGGAAAAATTCGCAAACGGTACAAAAACAGTTGCGGATGCAATGGCAACAACAGACGGCTACACAATTATCGGCGGCGGTGACTCAGCTGCTGCGGTAGAAAAATTCGAAGTCGCTTCGAAAATGGACCATATTTCAACAGGCGGCGGTGCTTCATTAGAGTTAATGGAGGGTAAAGAATTACCGGGAATTGTTGCGCTAAACGATAAATAAATAGTTTATAGGCTAAAATATCTGTTGAAGAGTTGTTGAAGCGAAGGCGGCTCGCCAGGGAAAAGCGAGCGCCTTGCTGAAATCAATGGCGATTACGAACAGAATCTTTTAAAAACGGAGGGTTTTGAATGAGAAAACCGATCATAGCAGGAAACTGGAAAATGTATAAGTCCTTTGATGAGGCAGTTGATTTTATCGAAGAAATCCAACAAGAGGTTCCTTCTCCGGATAAAGTCGATGCGGTCATCTGTGCACCTGCATTATATTTACCGACACTTGTCGTAGGGGCAGAAGATTCAAGCCTGGCAATTGGCGCGCAAAACATGCACTTTGAAGACGAAGGTGCATTCACAGGGGAAATCAGCCCGAAAATGCTTTCGAATGTCAATGTTGATTATGTTATTTTAGGGCATTCGGAGCGCCGTGAGCTATTCAATGAAACAGACGAAGCGATCAACAAAAAAGTCCGTGCTGCTCTTAATTACGGTATTGTACCGATTATTTGCTGCGGAGAAACATTGGAAGAGCGTGAAGCGGATCAAACCGAAGCAAAAGTAGCACGCCAAATTACAATGGCGTTGAAAGACTTTGCTCCAATTGAAGTAGAGCATATGGTCATTGCATATGAGCCAATCTGGGCAATCGGAACAGGGAAAACAGCTACTGCAGAAGATGCGAATACAGTATGCTGCGCAATCCGTCTTGCGGTTGAAACATTATACGGAAAAGATACAGCTGAAAAAGTGCGTATTCAATACGGCGGTAGTGTAAAGCCTGAAAACATTGAAGAGCTTTTATCACAAGAGCATATCGATGGCGCATTAGTAGGAGGAGCAAGCCTACAACCAGCATCATTCATGAAATTATTGGAGGCGGCAGCAAATGCCTAAACAACCCGTTGCATTAATTATTTTGGACGGCTTTGCCTTTCGCGATGAAGTAAAAGGTAATGCCGTAGCACAAGCAAACAAACCGAATTTTGACCGTTACTGGCATGCATATCCACATGCGACTTTAACAGCAAGTGGGGAAGCAGTAGGTCTACCGGAAGGTCAAATGGGGAACTCTGAAGTTGGACACTTAAATATCGGGGCTGGACGTATTGTGTACCAGTCCCTGACACGTATTCATAAATCGATCCGTGACGGCGATTTCTTCCGCAACGAATCATTTCTGGCGGCTGTTGAACATGCAAAAGCACATGGTTCGAAGCTCCATTTAATGGGTCTGCTTTCAGATGGCGGTGTTCATAGCCACTATGAGCATCTTTTTGCCTTGTTAAAATTGGCGAAAGCAAATGGTCTTGAGCAAGTATATGTTCACGGTTTCCTTGATGGACGTGATGTCGGTCCAACGACAGCACTTGGATATATTCTTGAAACAGAAAAACAGATGAAGGAAATCGGGATCGGGAAGTTCGCATCGATTCATGGTCGCTATTATGCAATGGACCGTGACCGCCGCTGGGAACGTGTCAGCTTAACGTACAATGCATTGGTTGACGGAATCGGTCAAACAGCTTCAACTGCAACAGCAGGTGTCCAGTCTTCGTATGAACGTGAACTGCATGATGAATTCGTTGTGCCGTTTGTCGTGACAGAAGAAGGCCGTCCTGCCGCAACGATCAGCTCGAATGATGCGGTCATTTTCTTCAACTTCCGTCCGGACCGTGCGATTCAATTATCTTCTTTACTTACTAATGAAAAGTTTGATGCAATGCCACGCTCTGAAAATCATCCGACGAATTTGAAATTCGTTACGTTTACACATTACAGTGATGATGTGGTAGCGGATGTGGCATACGAAAATGACAACTTAGTTAATACGGTCGGAGAAGTTATTTCAAAAGCAGGCAAAACTCAGCTGCGTATTGCGGAAACGGAAAAATATCCGCATGTCACGTTCTTTATGAGCGGTGGTCGTGAAGATACGTTTGCGGGTGAGGAGCGTATTTTAATCGCGTCTCCAAAAGTGGCGACATACGACTTGAAGCCTGAGATGAGTGCGTATGAAGTGACGGATTCATTACTGGAAGCTATTGCAGGAGAGAAGTTCGATGCGATCATTTTAAACTTTGCGAACCCGGATATGGTCGGACATTCAGGAATGCTTGAACCGACGATCAAAGCAATCGAAACGGTGGACGAGTGTCTAGGGAAAATTGTTGATGCGATTACTGCTAAAGGCGGTTATGCGATCATTACAGCTGACCATGGTAACTCGGATGAAGTAGTGACATTCGATGACAAACCGATGACAGCACATACCACAAACCCGGTACCGGTTATTGTAACGAAGCCTGGTGTTAAGCTTTATGAAGATGGCATCCTAGCCGATCTGGCACCGACAATGCTTGAATTACTTAATATTGCCCAACCTGCAGAGATGACAGGAAAATCGTTAGTTATGCCAAGCGAACAGTAATTGATCGCGCGGTTAATTATATAGCTTGTCCTTGTGCAAGCACCTACTAAATTTATCAATAGAGGAGTTTTTTATTATGCCATTCATTACTCAAGTATATGCTCGTGAAGTATTAGATTCTCGCGGTAACCCGACAGTGGAAGTAGAAGTATTCACAGAATCAGGCGCATTCGGCCGTGCAATCGTGCCATCTGGTGCTTCAACTGGTGAATATGAAGCAGTGGAATTACGTGATGGAGACAAAAGCCGTTACTTAGGTAAAGGTGTTGAAAAAGCGGTAGAAAACGTCAACACAATTATCGCGGAAGAGCTTGAAGGTCAATATTCTGTATTGGATCAAGTTGTGATCGACCAAGCGTTAATCGAACTTGATGGAACAGAAAACAAAGGTAAATTAGGTGCAAACGCAATTTTAGGTGTGTCAATGGCAGTAGCGCACGCAGCAGCTGACTACCTGGACATTCCTTTATACCAATACTTAGGTGGTTTCAACTCGAAGCAGTTACCAGTACCAATGATGAACATCCTAAACGGTGGAGCACACGCTGACAACAACGTGGACATCCAAGAATTCATGGTAATGCCAGTAGGTGCTAAATCTTTCAAAGAAGCATTACGTATGGGTACAGAAATCTTCCATAACTTAAAAACAGTATTAAAAGAAAAAGGCCACAACACAGCTGTAGGTGACGAAGGCGGATTCGCTCCAAACCTAGGTTCAAACGAGGAAGCAATCACTGTTATCATCGAAGCAGTTGAAAAAGCAGGCTACAAAATGGGCGAAGAAATCCGTTTAGCGATGGACGTTGCTTCTTCTGAGCTTTACAACAAAGAAACAGGCAAATACGTTTTAGCTGGTGAAGGCGTAGAAAAAACTTCTGAGGAAATGGTTGCTTGGTACGAAGAGTTAACTTCTAAATACCCAATCATCTCAATCGAAGACGGTTTAGACGAAAACGACTGGGCTGGCCACAAGCTACTAACAGAGCGTATCGGTGACCGCGTACAATTAGTTGGTGACGATCTGTTCGTAACAAACACAACGAAATTATCTCGTGGTATCGAAGAAGGCGTTGGCAACTCAATCTTAATCAAAGTAAACCAAATCGGTACTTTAACAGAAACATTTGAAGCAATCGAAATGGCAAAACGCGCTGGCTACACAGCAGTTATTTCTCACCGTTCAGGCGAATCAGAAGACAACACAATCGCTGACATCGCTGTTGCTACAAACGCAGGCCAAATCAAAACTGGTGCACCATCTCGTACGGACCGCGTTGCGAAGTACAACCAATTACTACGCATCGAAGACCAATTAGGCGCAACTAGCCGTTTTGAAGGGCTAAAATCTTTCTACAATATTAAATAATTGTATTACTATTGGATTGGGCACTCGCTTTTTGGCGGGTGCTTTTTTGTTTTGTGGGTTGGTATTTTTATTAGAAGAAATGTATCGGTTATTAGAAGAAATCTTGGTGATATTAGAAGAACCGGCTAGGATATTAGAAGTTCTGTGAATTTGAGGTGGAGAGAGGCCGGATTTGCCGGTGAGGGCCGTTAAATTTTGTGAAAAAAAGCCGGACCATGATTTTAATAGAACAATAGAGTGTTTTATTAGAAAATGGCGACAGGATATTAGAACAAGTAAAAGCTTTATTAGAACTTCCGGAGCACTTATTAGCACAATGGGCACTTATATTAGAAAATCAGCAATATATTCGAACAAATAAATTTATATTAGAACATTTCGAATTATATTAGAAAATCCGGGAAGATGTGCGGCCAGATTTATTGAAAATTTGTGAACGTTTGCATTCGGTTATTAAATAAGCGATAGAATATGTGTTATGTTTAAGCTATGCAAATTTAACGGCACACACTTGGTTGAAATTAGACCAGTTGTTATAGATGGTGAGGGAACGGTATGTCTAATCAAACGAAAGACAAAATTTTAGAAACAGCGACGCGGTTGTTTTACTTTCAAGGTTTTCACGGGACGGGCTTAAATCAGATTATAAAAGAATCGGGATCACCAAAAGGGTCGCTGTATCACTATTTTCCTGAAGGGAAAGAGCAGCTTGCCGAAGAAGCAATTGTATTGTCAAAACGGCGGATCGGCGCGGTTATTCAGCATTATATGAACGAGTTCGAGGATGTGGGGGTTGCACTGAATGCCCATATTTTAGCGATGGCTGATTTATTTGATCTGGACAATGGACTTGAAGATTCCTATACGATGATGCCATTTGGGCTACTTGCGGCGGAATCGGCATTTATGAATGAGCGTTTGCGGAAAGTATGCGGTGATACGTATAAGTACTGGGAATCTATTTATTACACAAAATTGATCGCAAACGGGTTCGGTGATGAAGCCGCTGTCACGCTAAGTAAAGCGGTAAGCGCGATGATTGAAGGGGCCGTTACACTGTCATTGTCCCAGCGTACAAATGAACCGCTATTAAACATAAGCAAAGTCATCCCTGCGTTACTTGCGCAGTATAAGTAAAGGCTTGTCCGGAATGTGATTATCCGGACAGGCTTTTGTGCTGTTGTGGAGAGAAAGAGGTTGTTCACAATTACCGTAAATTTCGTATTAAGTGTGTGGGAAACTATTGCAAAATCATTGTTTATCATAGCAATGGATATGAAATCGTTTGCAAAGGTTGATGTAGCAAGGTTCTTATTATATCTCTCCAGATTTTATCGTAAAGATGCAATCGTTTTCACGAAAATATGTAAATAAATGTCTACGAAAGATAGGCCCAGTTAAGGTTAAAACTGGATAATGTTTGTTCACAATTATAACGACTGGTCTAATATTTTCAGCTTATGTCATTGAATTTTCCTGAAAAAATTTGATATATTTTAAAGCGTGCTGTTTGAAGCTTTCGTTATATAACAGCAAAAAGCATGATACGAAGCAATTATCATCTTTCATAAATGAGTCTTATAAAATTGGAGGAACAAAAATGACAGCACCTATTTTCAATGTGAAAAGCCCAAAAGGAATGGCCGCTGTTCTGATGATCAGTACATTCGTTGGTTTATTTGGTGAAACGGCATTAAACATGGCGTTAACAAATATTATGGATGACTTCGGTGTATCAGCCGCATCAGCCGCATGGTTAACAACAGGCTACTTATTAGTATTAGCCGTATTAGTTCCGTTATCATCTTATTTAGTACGCTGGTTTACAACACGTCAATTAGTAGTGACGGCAGTTGTCTTCGCGGTGATCGGTTCATTAATGGGAGCATTGGCACCGAAGTTTGCGGTATTACTGGCAGGTCGTTTCGTACAAGCACTTGCAACAGGTATTATTTTACCGTTAATGTTCAGTGTCGTAATGCTGATTTTCCCTGTACAAAAGCGCGGTGCCGTAATGGGGATCGTCGGGATTATCTTAACTGCAGGTCCGGCACTAGGTCCATCAATCGCAGGTTTAATCGTATCTTCATTAAGCTGGAGATATATTTTCTGGATCATGGTCGTTATTTATGCACTTGTAATCGTTTTAGCACTATCGAAAGTGGACAATGTATCAAACGTAACACGACCAAAAATTGATTTATTATCATTGGTAGCTTCTACATTAGGTTTCGGTGGTGTTGTATTCGCGTTAGCAACATTAGCCGAGCAATCAATTTCAAAACCAATCGTTTGGGTACCACTTGTCGTTGGTTTAGTATTATTAGTAGTATTCGGCGTTCGCCAAACAAAAATGGACGAGCCGATGATCGACTTATCGGTATTCAAGTCACCGATGTTCTCTTTAGGTGTAGCCTTAATGGTCGCAACAATGTTCATGATTCTTTCAGTGGCGATTTTAGTGCCGATGTTCCTGAAAACAGTATTAGGTTTCGCTGCATTAACAGCAGGCTTATGCATGTTGCCGGGTAACATTTTAAATATCATCATGTCACCAATCGTTGGGACAAACTTCGATAAAATCGGAGCGAAAATCTTTACACGTATCGGGTTTACGATGATTTTAGTGTCGATGATTGTATTCTTAACAACAATTTCAGCAACAACAGCAACTTGGATTATCATTGTTAACTTATGTGTATTCTTCGTCGGAGTATCGATGACAATCATGCCAGCACAAACGAATGCGATGAACTCATTAGCACCTCAAAAATTCGCTGACGGTTCAGCAGCGTTAAACACATTAACGCAAATCGCCGGTGCTTCAGGTACAGCGATTGCCATTACAATGTTCACAATCGGTCAGCAAAACTACATCGAAAAATTCAGCAATGCCTTGCCGGCAGAATTTTTAGCGTACGGTGTCCATTCAGCGTTCATCGTCGTGACAGTCGTTTCGGTATTAGGTTTAGTGGGATCGTTCTTCGTGAAGAACAGCAAGCCGGTTGGAAATTAATTTAATAGCTATGAATTAACTGCTCAGATTTACAGTTAATCGTTTATGGGACAGCATCGGGGGATTTTGCCGGTGCTGTTTTTTGTTGGGGGTGGCGAGGCGAGGCGAGGCGAGGATTTTATTAGAACAATTGTGCCGGTTATTAGAAGTAGTACGGGGGATATTAGAAGTTCCTTGAATTTGAGGTGCAAAAGATCTTTTATTGTCGGTGAAATAGGTGGGGAGATAGCGTGCCGTGATTTATTAGAACAATTGAGTGGGTTATTAGAAGAAAGCCGGGTGATATTAGAAGAACTGGGATGGATATTAGAAGTTCCGTGAATTTTAAGTGTAGGAGAGGATTTATTCCGTATGGAAAGGGCCGGGAGAAAGCTTGCTTGGAATTTATTAGAACATTTAAGTCGCTTATTAGAAAATGGCAGCACGATATTAGAAGAAGTAGATACTTTATTTGAACATCTGGAACTTTTATTAGAACAAATCGCACTTATATTAGAAAATCGCCAAATTATTAGAACAAATAAATTTATATTAGAACTTTTTGGGATATATTAGAAAATCACATGCAATGACAAGCCCCCCACGTACGGAATGTGGGGGTACCTCGCGTCTTAACGTTCAATGTCCGAAAATCCTCGAATCGCTTTTCTCAAGATTTCATTCTCTTCTTCCAATGCGCGTATTTTCTTTTCGTATGCTGCCGTTATTTTTTCCGCTTCACTTTCTGACACCAAGCCTGTCAGTGACTCACGGTATTCTTTCACCCATCGATGAACGGTTGAAGGGCCTGCATCATATTGACCAGCAATGTCGGAAACCTGTGCACCTTCTTCTGCAACAGATTTTATAATGAGCTCTTTAGATGCCGAATCCAATCGCGTACGGTTCTTTTTTTCCATTATATTCGTCACGTCCTTTTCTATATTGTACAACTATTCAAACTTTTCCGGAATCATATAATATGTTCCTTTATTCACCCCATGCTTCTCCAAACCGGCTCTTGCCAACAGTTTCGAAGCAATATGGATACACGAAATATTAAAAAACTCACGGAACTCTTTATTCGTTATGCGGGGACCGACTAAAATTCGGTATTGCAGAAAAGTTTCATACAACGCTTCTTTACTTTTCCCTCCGCAAACCTGACAAATAAAATAGCCTTGCCTATATTGCATTTCATTGACATAATCGCACTCCTTGCAAAGAACACCATTACGTAGCCGGTGCCTTTCAATAGTTCGGCGAGGGGGAAGCTGTTCGTAAAGCTGTTCCAATTGGTTTTGCAGAAAAGTAATGTTTGCTCGAGAATTGGGATGCTGCCTATACAGTTTTTCGATAAATCTCGGGATGCCGCTCATATGCATGATCGGGAAATTAGATAGGGAATGGTCGAGTGTTGCGCGGTGATTTGCGAGCACGACGATGTGGTAAACGGGAATGGAGATTTGCCATACTTTAAATTGATGCTCCAAAAAAAGCTGGTGGCGGTATGCCTGATCAAACGGGTTCGGGAAGTTTTCGCTGACATTATCGTGGACGCGGGAAAATTCATGGAGGGCGGATTTGTAGAAAAGGGTGCCGGACATTTGTTTTACTTCCATGACGACAACAAAATGCGGCGTAATAAGCAAAGCGTCCATTTGATGGGTAAAACCTTTTGAATTGATGCATTCGAAATTATAAAAAATATGGGAAGGGGATTTAAAATGATAGTCCGAGAGCAGCCGTTTCAGCTTTTGTTCTCCTGATAAGCCGGCCTCCAATCGGTAAAATTCCTGTTCGATTGCAGGTGCGTCCAAATCATTCATTTTCATGCGATTCAACAATGTTTTGACAAATACATAATGCCTTGATTGCTGCACGATTTTCACCTCCTCATTTCACTATAGCGAATGGAAACCTGAAAGAAAATACAATGCCTGAAAATATCTTTTTGGGGTGAAAAATCAGAAAAGATGTTTTTCTTTTATAAATCGGGGAAACATAAAGCATACACCAAAGGAGGCTATTACATTATGAAACTTAAAAAGACACCTACTCTGATGATGACGTTATTACTATCATTATCGCTTGCGGCATGTAATGATGAAGATGATACGAACATCGACAACAATGTGGATGACGGTACTGATGACGGCCTAATGGAGGACAACACTGATGATACGAATGTTGAATTAGATGTTGATGGCGACGACAACAACGACAACACTGATGACAACTTAGATGACAACAAAGACGATAACACAGACGACAACACTGATGGCACTGTTGATGATAATACTGATGAAGATGACAAGAGCAACGACTAATCAAAACGTATAAAAAGCATGGCGCCCGTATTAAATTACGGGTACCATGCTTTTTTCATTTCCTTAAATTTCCCCGAAAGCTAACCACGGGAAGAAGCCGTCAATAAATTTCTCCGTTGCCGGCATGAAGTATGAGCCGAAATGGAAGTCCGGGTCAAGTGTCGTTACGATCCAAGTGCCTTTTGAGCTGACTTTGTCGACATACAGTAATGAACCGCCATCCTTCATATCGATCAGTGACTGCATGCCTTCCTGTAAGTGGAATACGCCGTGCTGATGCCATGTGCAGCTAGCTTCATCCAGAAAACCGTCACGGAATAACGGGTATTCCGGTGCAACCATACGTAAGCCGCTGTCCGCATCTTTTTCAAGCCACCACCAGAAGTTCGTCGGGCGTGTTTCCCAGTTTTGGCCCGGAATCCATTGCCATGGTTGAGGTCCGAATGCTACGACAACACCGCCGTTATCCGCAAAGCGACGGATTGCAGGTGCTGCTTCCAGCAATAATTTGTTGTGCAATTGTGAAGGAACAATCACTACGTCCATTCCTTCCAAATCTTCTTCGACAAAGCGTGGTAAATAGATGATTTTCTCGAAGTACTGCTTGAATTTCGGTGTATTGAATGTCACGTAATGAGGCGCGTGACCACTATATAATACAGCTATTTTTCTCATGCTTCAGATCCTTCTTTCAAACGTAGTAATTCTTGATCGAGCCAAGCTAAAAACTGTGGAGCGATCAGTTGAGTCGAGTTTTCACCTGTTGCGTACGTCAGGAAATCACGGCAAGATGCTGCGACAACCGTTCCTTTTGTTGCTGTGCGGTCAATGAAAACGATCGGTGTGCCGTCCGTAAACTGCAGTACGATTTCTGATTCCTTGTTGACTACGGGATGCGAGCCGCGCGCATAGAAGCCGGAAACGCCTTTACGGTATGTAAGCTCCATCATATTAACTCCTTCATAAAAAGTACCTTCAGCTGCAGGCTCCATTACATAATCCGCGTGCGACTTAATTTCTTTTGGCATGAACAGCCCGGCACCTGGCAGCCAAGGACGGAAAATATGTGTGTTTGCAATAATAATTTTCCCCCCATTCAGGAAGTTTTCAATGACTTGTTTGTGCTCGTGAAGATGTTCCTGATCGATAAAGTCCGTTACGACCATCACATTGAACCCGGAAAGGTCGGCAGTCGAAATTTCATACTGATCGATGAATGTTACATGGTCCATTGGTTCATTAGAGACGTTCATAGCACGTCCCTCTAAGCTGAATGCATGTCCGCCATCCAGTTTTACAATTTTATATTCAGACATAAAAATCTCCTTTAATCCTGTAAATTTAATTAATTGATACAAATTCTCATTTGGGAACCTATTTCTTATTGACACTGAAAATCATTATCAATTATACTCAATCTCGAATAGAAATCAAATAATATTTTATTAAAATAATAAATTTCGTGAAAAACGAAAGATATTTAAGGAGAGAAAACAATGGTAGGACGTAAGGCAATTTTGACAACGCTTGCACTCGCTTCAATGGCACTAGCAGCATGTTCAGATAATGAGGCAACAAATTCAGCTTCGGGTGGAGAGGTTGAAACGACAGCGGAAGAGAAAATCGTCATTGATCAGGCGGGTACAGAAGTAACGATTCCTGCAAAAGTGAACTCGATTGTATCAGGCGGGATTTTACCGTACTTCCATACATGGTATGTCGCAACAAACTCGGCAAAAGAAATCGTAGGAATGCACCCGAACTCTTACAATGCAGCGGAAAACTCGATTTTATCGAAAATGGCTCCGGAAATTTTGGATGCGGATACATCATTCGTACAAAACGGAGAAATGAATGTTGAGGAATTAATGAAAATTAACCCGGATGTGTTCTTTGAAATTTCAACAGATGAAAAATCAATCGAGCAGGCTCGTGCTGCAGGTATCAACACGGTAGCGATTAAAGCAATTGACGCAGCTGCAGCAGAGCCACTTGCAACATTCAACAGCTGGTTAAAACTGACGGGTGAAATTGCGAGCACAACAGATCGTGCGGACCAATTTATCGAAATCGGTACCGATGTACAAAACGAAATTTATGAAAAAATCGATGGCTTGAAAGCGGAAGAGAAACCGAATGCGCTTATGTTGTATCAATTATCCGAGCAGGCAATCACAGTTGGCGGTAAAAATTTCTTCGGGAATCAATGGCTGAACGCAACAGGTGCGAATGACGTTGCGGAAAGCGAAGTAACAGGGCGCAAAGATGTGAACATGGAGCAAATCTACAACTGGAATCCGGAAATCATCTATATTACGAACTTCACGGAAATCCAGCCGGAAGATCTGTATAACAACACAATACCAGGTCAGGACTGGAGCGAAGTGGAAGCGGTGAAAAACAAGCAAGTGTATAAAATTCCGTTGGGTATTTATCGCTGGTTCCCGCCAAGTGGCGATGCACCGTTAATGCTGAAATGGTTGGCAAACAACAACCAGCCTGAATTGTTCAATTATGATATGAACGCTGAAATTAAGAGTTACTATAAAGACTTTTACGGATATGACGTAACGGACGAAGAAGTAGAGCAGATTCTGCACCCATCTTCTGACGCTGCGAAGTATTAGAACGAGGGACTGTCATGAAAAAATGGAAAAGTATTTTACTGTGGGTATTGCCGCTCGTACTTGCGATTGCTTCACTTGGCATCGGCCGGTTTGAAGTCGATTTTGTAACGGTCGTGAAAATCCTCGGTTCGCATATTTTTCCGATAGAAGAAACGTGGACGCAAATGGAATATAACGTAGTCATGACCGTTCGGCTGCCGCGTATTATCCTCGCACTATTGATCGGTGCGGGGCTTTCCATTTCAGGTGCTGCATTCCAGGGGATGTTCGCCAATCCATTAGTGAGCGCGGATATTTTAGGGGTCGCAGCGGGTGCCGGTTTTGGTGCTTCTATCGGAATTTTACTATTTGGCAATGGTTATGTAACACAAGGTTTTGCGCTGGTCTTTGGTTTAGCGGCCATCGCGTTTACGTATATGATTGGCGGGTCCGGACGCAATATGCCGATCTTTATGCTCGTACTCGCAGGGGTTGTGACAAGTGCGTTGTTTAATGCATTGATTTCGTTAACGAAGTTTGTGGCAGACCCGGAAGAAAAGCTGCCTGCGATTACGTATTGGCTGATGGGAAGTTTAGGGACAGCTTCTTACCGGGATTTATGGACAGCAGGACCGATTATTTTAGTCGGGATGTTTATTTTACTTGCACTGCGCTGGCGCATTAACTTACTGACATTGCCGGATGATGAGGCGAAGTCGTTAGGGATCAATGTGGTACGCATGAAGTGGCTCGTTATTGCAGGGGCGACACTTTGTACAGCGGCAGCCGTTGCTGTTGCCGGGATTGTCGGCTGGGTCGGTTTGATTATTCCGCATATCGCAAGGATGTTTGTCGGCAGCAATAATGAACGTGTACTGCCGATGTCGATTGCACTGGGTGGTGCGTATTTGCTCATTATCGATACATTGGCCCGTTCGGTGACAGCGGCGGAGATTCCGTTGTCGATCTTAACGGCGATTGTCGGGGCACCATTCTTTGCTTATCTTTTACGTCGTACAGGAGGTAGCTGGTCATGAAAATAGAAGTACGTGAAGGCAACTTCTGCTATGCGAAAAAGAAGGAAGTGAAGCCGTTCATTTATGAATCGAACATTAGCTTTACGCTGGAGCCGGGCAAGATTATGGCAATACTCGGTCCGAACGGCGCAGGGAAAACGACGCTGTTAAAATGCATTACCGGCTTGCACGACTGGCGGGTTGGTGAAACATTGATCGATGATTTGCCGCTTCCGAAAGTTTCGCAAAAGGAATTATGGAAGAAAATCGGCTACGTTCCGCAGGCGCATAAAATGGTGTTCGGCTTTTCGATTGAAGACTTGGTTGTGATGGGACGTGCTCCGTATATCGGCTCGTTGTCAAAGCCGCGTAAGGAGGACTACGAAAAAGCACATGCAGCATTAAATGAAGTCGGCATTGTGCACTTGGCGAAAAAGTCATGCAATGAAGTGAGTGGCGGGGAGCTGCAGCTGGCATTAATTGCACGGACGCTCGTATCGAATCCGGAAATTTTAATATTGGATGAACCGGAGTCGCATCTGGATGTGCAAAAGCAGGTTGTCATTCTGGAAACATTAAAACGCTTATCAAAAGAGCATAATATTTCATGCATTATAAACACGCACTATCCGAACCACGCTTTTTACTTGGCGGATCAAGTATTGATAATCGCAAAAGAGAAAAAGGCGGTGATCGGTGCTGTTCATGAAGTGATGACCGAATCGCGGATGAAGGAGTACTTCAATATTGAACTGCGCAAACTGATTTTTGAAGAAGCGGATCTGTTATTTGAAACGATGGTACCGCTCGCATTGGCGGCGAAACGAGATATTAGCGAGTGTCGTTTTAATAATTTTGAATAAGAGTGGATATTGTTGGATAAAATATGATGTTCATTTCCAAGAAATATTGTAATGGCTTGCTCATTTTGATATACTATTTTGTATTGTGACGTCCATACTTAGGAGGTGGAGCAAATGCATACGTTATTTACAGTATTACTTATTATCGTAGCTATAGCCTTAATCGTTGTTGTATTATTACAATCAGGTAAAAGCGCTGGTTTATCAGGTGCCATCTCTGGTGGAGCTGAGCAACTATTCGGTAAACAGAAAGCTCGTGGAATGGATCTAGTCCTGCACCGCACAACAATCGTTCTTTCTGTTGCATTCTTCGTATTAGCATTAGCGATTACGAAATTCTAATCGACTGAAAATTAGATTGAAATTAAACGCCTAACCAAGCATTTAATGCTAGGTTGGGCTTTTTCTTTTAGTGTGGCAGGAAACGAAGTATAATAGAAGAAAGAAATGAAAAGTTTTCCACGATTCAATGGTGTGATTGAATCATATCTTTCATATTATTCAATAAGACAGGAGCCTCGCGTATGAAATCAGCTTTGTCTTCACCGTTCTTCTTTCAGGCAGGACCGAGAGCGGTTTTATTATTACATGGTTTTACAGGTAGTTCGGCAGATGTGCGGATGCTTGGACGCTTTTTGGAAAAGCACGGCTACACATCGCTTGCCCCACATTACAAAGGACATGGTGTTCCGCCGGAAGAACTGATTGTCTCAAATCCCGAAGAATGGTGGCAAGATGTAAAAAACGGGTATACACAATTAAAAGAGGCAGGCTATGAAGAAATCGCCGTTGCAGGATTATCGCTCGGTGGCGTATTTTCACTCAAGCTTGCGACAAGTCATCCGGTGAAAGGCGTTGTTACGATGTGCTCGCCGATGACGATGCGCACGACAGACATTATGTTTGAAGGCGTACTTGAATATGCAAAACAATATAAAAAACAACAAGGTAAAAGTGAACAGGAAATTGAATTAGAGATTGAAGCGATCAAGCAGCAAGGAATGAAGTCATTACCAGAACTGCAGCAATTGATTTACGATGTACGAGAGACAATCGACTTACTGTATGCGCCGATTTTGGTGATCCAAGCGCGCAACGACAAAGTGATCAACCCCGATTCAGCCAATATTATTTATGACACCGTCGAATCGATCGACAAAAAAATCAGCTGGTATGAGCATTCGGGCCATGTCATCACACTCGACAAAGAAAAAGACCAGCTTCATGAAGAAGTTCTCACGTTTTTAAATTCGTTAGATTGGATAGTCTAATGGTGTGAATAAATTTTTGTTTTTTACGAAAGTTTGTAATTTGGAATTTTTCTAGTGGATTGGAGTGTAGGCGGCGACTCCTACGGGAATAGCACGACGCCTGAGACTACAGGCTCAGGCCGTGCCCGTGGAAAGCGTCCGCCGAAACGGAAATCCACGGGTGCTAAACGAAAAGTTAATTCCAAGAGCCAAGATCGTAAGAAACTTTATTTTCTGTTCAAAGGAGGGAAATAATACATGACACAACAAAATGAATTACAACAGCGCGTCCTCGATATGATGAAGGACGATGGCTATAAACCGATGACCGTATCGGAAATTGAAGATGTACTTGAATTAGAAGAAGCGGATGAGTTCCGTGAGTTAGTGAAAACACTCGTAAAAATGGAAGCACAAGGACTTATCGTCCGCTCCCGTTCAAATCGCTACGGTTTACCGGAACGCATGAACTTACTGCGCGGCCGCTTTATCGGGAACGCCAAAGGATTCGGTTTCGTCGCACCGGAAGAACAAGGCATGGACGATATTTTCATCCCGGCACACGAAGTTAATGGTGCACTGAATGAAGATACCGTGCTCGTACGTGTATTAAAAGAACAATCAGGTGACCGCCGTGAAGGGACGATCGTAAAAATCGTCGAACGCAGCAAAACATCATTTGTAGGTACATACCAGGCAAATCGCGGTTTTGGTTTTGTCGTTACAGATGATAAGAAATTGAATATGGATATCTTTATCGCAAAAGAGGATGCAATGGGTGCGGTCGACGGACATAAAGTCGTTGTAGAAGTAACGCACTGGCCAGATGCGACGAAATCTGCGACAGGGATGATCACGAAAATTTTAGGTCATAAAAATGATCCAGGTGTGGACATTTTATCGATTCTTTATAAATATGATATTCCGCCAGAATTCCCGCAAGAGGTTGTTCAAGCGGCAGTTGATGTACCGGATGAGATTACCGAACAGGATTTAGTCGGACGTCGTGACCTGCGCAATGAAGTGATCGTGACTATCGATGGTGCCGATGCGAAAGACTTGGATGATGCTGTAACAGTCGTGAAAAATGACAACGGCACATACAAGCTTGGCGTACACATTGCCGATGTCAGCTATTATGTGACACAAGGCTCTGTACTCGATCAGGAAGCATATGAACGTGCGACATCTGTTTATTTGACGGACCGCGTAATTCCGATGATTCCACACCGTTTATCGAACGGAATCTGTTCATTAAACCCACAGGTTGACCGTTTAACATTGTCATGCGAGATGACAATCGACCAAGCAGGGCAAGTTGTGAAGCATGAAATTTTCCAAAGTGTGATTAAAACGACGGAGCGTATGACTTATTCGGACGTTTATAACATTTTAGAGAATCCGGATGAAAACCCAGAATTAATGGAGCGCTACGAAAGCTTAGTGCCGATGTTCAGAGATATGGCCGATTTAGCGAAAATTCTACGCAATAAACGTATGTCACGCGGTGCGATTGACTTTGATTTCAAGGAATCGAAAGTGCTTGTTAATGAAGACGGCTGGCCGACTGACATCGTGTTACGCGAACGTACAGTAGCAGAGCGTCTGATCGAGGAGTTCATGCTTGCAGCGAACGAAACGATTGCCGAGCATTTCCACTGGATGGAGCTGCCGTTCTTATACCGTATTCACGAAGATCCAAAGCCGGAAAAACTGCAACGTTTCTTTGAGTTTGTTACAAATTTTGGTATTATGATAAAAGGTACAGGAAACTCGGTTCACCCGAAAGCATTACAGGAAGTTATTCGTTCGATTGAAGGTTTACCGGAAGAGCCGGTTATTTCAACGATGCTGTTACGTTCGATGCAGCAGGCGAAATATTATGCCGAGTCATTAGGCCACTTTGGTTTATCGACAGAGTTTTATACGCACTTCACATCACCGATACGTCGTTACCCGGACTTAATCGTCCATCGTTTAATTCGTACGTATTTAATTAATGGCGATACATCGAAGGAAACGGTAGTGCAATGGAGCGCGGTAATGGATGAAATTGCGGATCATACATCTGGTCGTGAGCGTCGTGCCGTTGAAGCAGAGCGTGATACGGATGCACTGAAAAAAGCGCAGTTCATGTCGGATAAAATCGGGGAAGAGTTTGAAGGGATCGTGTCATCGATTACGAACTTCGGTATTTTCGTAGAGCTTGAAAATACGGTGGAAGGTCTTGTTCATATTTCGAATATGACGGACGATTACTACCGTTTTGAAGACCGTCATATGATGATGATCGGTGAGCGTACTGGCCGCCAGTTCCGCATCGGGGATGAAGTGAAAATCCGTGTTGCGAACGTCGTGATCGAGGAATCTTCTGTCGACTTCGAAATCGTCGATATGGTGAGCAGCCCACGTCCGGCTCGTCGCCAAACATCGAAAGTAATCCATGCAGGTCGCCGAGAAGGCCGCAAAAAAGATGATGAGCGTACAGGTGAAAAGCGTGACCGCAAATCGCGCGGCGGAAGCAAGGCACGTCCTGAAAAAGCAAAACGTTCAGGCTCATCTGACCGTGATCCACGCGGCCGCCGTAAAGAAGGTAAATCAGGTGATAAGCCGAAGTTTTACGAAGGCATCGCAAAAGGGAAAAAGAAAAAAAGTAAAAAGAAATAGTAAGGTGTGAAGCTATGATGCATTTTCGGCATCATAGCTCTTAACCTTTAAAATAGAGGTGTAAAACGAATGGCAAAAGGCGCAGGTAAAGTTTTAGCTCAAAACAAAAAAGCGAGCCATGATTACTTCATAGAAGAAACAATTGAAGCAGGGATGGTACTGACAGGAACGGAGATTAAATCCGTACGTGGTGCCCGTGTCCAGCTGAAGGAAGCGTATATTAGTGTTACGGGTGGGGAAGCATGGGTAAAAAATATGCATATTTCGCCATTCGACCAAGGGAACCGCTACAATCATGACCCGTTACGCGAACGCAAGCTGCTCTTACATAAAAAACAAATCAGCGAATTAATTGGTGCCGTAAAACGTGACGGCTATACCATTGTTCCACTGAAAATGTATATTAAAGACGGCTATGCGAAGTTACTAATCGGTCTTGCAAAAGGTAAGAAAGATTACGATAAACGTCATGATATGAAGAAAAAAGAAGCGAAGCGTGATATGGAACGTGCTTTCAAGGACCGCCAGCAGTAAGCGAAAAATCCGTTATTTTAAACGGAATTTATAGATTGATCAAAAGAGATGTGTGAAACGAATTGGTTTATATTTTACACATCTCTTTTTTTTCGGGCAAAAAAAGTGGTTTTTAATCTAGAAATAGGGGGTACAAATTTTAAATGGAGTAAAAGTGAGGATGGGATATCAAGTGATGGGGTGTTTTAGTCAATGGCATTAGCATACGTAGGGGGATTTCCACAAGTGAACGGATTACGCAACGCAGAGTTGGTCGATAAAGTTGTAATTTTAGTTGAAAAATATAGTGTACACGCCCATTGTTTGGGATTGGTTGAAGAAATAATTGCTGATGAGTATCCAGACTATAATGGTATTTTCGAGCAACAGGTCGGGATGCCGGTAAAAGAATATATTACGAAAGTTCGATTACACAAAGCAGAAGGATTACTGGAAGATACGCAAATGGACTTCAAGGAAATTTCAAAAATGATCGGAATGAACGGTTACTTTGAATTTACGCAGCTGTTCAAGCGATTCCACGGTGTCACACCTGTAGACTACCGCAACCAATTGTATAAACAAGGCTAAGAAAATATTGGCAGTGTAAGAGAGAAGCAGAATTACTTGCAAGCTTAGCCGGTTTGTCATATAATTGACTGTACTAGCCAGTGTGTATCTACTCATACGGTACACGTTTTAAAGAGCAGGTTTTTATAGCTCTTTTCCGAACTTAACTCGGGTTTACTACTACTCGGGGACGTTACGGATTCGACAGGGGTGGTTCAAGCTCTGGTCGCGCGTCGGAGGTCTCGTCTTCGTCAACAACGGAAGTTATATAATAACTGGCAAACAACAAAACTTCGCTTACGCAGCTTAATTAGCTCGTAGCACTCAGCCTGTCTATCGCCCATGTAGACTACGCTGGGTTCAACTTAAGTGGGATACGATCGTTGGTACCACCTGAGTCAACGGTAAGAGATTCCCAGGTTAGCGATTCGGACGCCTGTTTGTCGGCATAAGAACTCGCGAATCGCAAGTAGACAAACTACACGCGTAGAAGCCGGCGTATTGGAGCTTCTGGACGTGGGTTCGACTCCCACCGTCTCCATAATATGAAATCAGTGGATTTCAAACAGTGTCGAAACCCTTGATATTCAAGGGTTTTTTATTTTGTACTAATTCATATAGTTTCAAAGAATATCAATTGAACGTAGTCAAAAACGTAGTCAAATTTCAATGTAGTTGGCGAACTTCATAATCGCTTCTTCTTTTGCTTTTTTCGTAACGTGAACACAATATTCATGGTTGTTTGTACATCAATATGACCTAAATGATCTTGTATTTCCATTTAAACTTGCACCTGCTTCAAATAGCAAGGAACAATGAGTAACAGGATTCTACTTTGACTAAGTCGAATCTAATTCTCAGAGTTAATTCATTTGATTCAGAAAAGTATTCAGGTTATAGCTGTAACTTTTGTGGAAACTCGAATGTAGTTGCGGAACTACATTTTAAAACTAAGGGGAATGTTGTTAATGTTGAAAGTAGAAGTTACTGCTTATGTCAAGACTGTTTTAGCGAATTAAAACATACACAGCAGTAAATTACAATTATTGGGAGGTAAGGAATGGATATTTTAGAAATTACTTTAATTGCGGATGACGTTGCTACTATGAAAGAAACAAACTCAGAGGGTATTTCAAGAAGTAGACGTTGGGTTAAAGTATCTGTTGAAGAGCTAGAAAAAGCATTGACTTTAAGAGAATGGACAGAGGTCAATCCTCGTGAACAAAACTTAAATCTTAAACCCGCTAAGGAAATGAGAAAAACATTAAGTGGAGATAGTAGGGATATTTTCCACTATCTGAATAGAGGTATTTCTTTAAGTGTTGCGGAATGTAGAGTAAAAAATATAAAAGATAAAAAAGAAGTTTATCTTAAATTATCCGATATTGATGAGCATGGTATTTTTGACGGTGGTCATACTATCAAAGTTCTTTTTGATGCTCTTAATAAGGCTGAAGTATTAGATGAAAAACATGTCATACTAGAAATTTTTACTGGTGTAGAGGATATATTATTTGATTTAGCCCGTGCTAGGAACACTAGTACTCAAGTTAAAGAAAAATCGATAGCTAATTTAGAAGGGAAATTTGATTTTCTTAAAGAAGCGTTAAAGAATGAGTGTTTCTATGACAATATATCTTGGTCAGAAAATGAAGATGGAGATATATCCATTAACTTTATTATTCAAATATTAACAACATTTAATCACTTACTTCCAGATAAATCTATGCGTAAAACATATAGTGGAGCAGGGTCATGTGAGACTGCTTTTATAAATGAGTACAATAGGAATGTTGAGAATAATCAGTTGAATAATGTTTATTATAAGTTAACACCATTATATAGTAAGATTTTTAAATTTTTAGATCATATTCTTAGTAATTTTCCAAGCATTTACAATAAACATGGGTATGAATCTGAAAGGGGAAATTTTGGTAAGCTTAAAGGAATAACATATAAACAGGATTTTTTCCCTCTATTGTTTACAGAAAACAATAAAAGGATTAGTTATAAAATACCGAATTCAATGTTTTTCCCGATTTTGGCGTCTATGCGTCAACTATATAAAGAAGCACCTAACGGTATGTATGAATGGATTCTCGATCCGATTGATGTTTTTGATGAAATATCAGATAAATTAGTTACGAAGGTTATGGGAGTGTATTTTGAGAAACAAGGTGCAGTCAATGAAGTTGGTAAAACTTTAAGTTTGTGGATAGATACTTATGAAATTGTATCTAGCTACTTAAAGGAACAAGAAATAAAAGAATTAAAGAAGCAATTAGAACTAATCCAAGCAAATCAATAAAAGTAAAAAAAGAGTACCTATCTTAAAACATAGGTGCTCTTTACTATTTTTTATCGTTTGTAAAGGGTACAAATTTTTTGCTGCTTTTGTAGAGAGCTTAATACTAATGCTTCAGGGTTCAAATGTTAAAGCACTACTCTATATCGTGTACTTTTTGTACTAGTTATTATGAAAACAAATCTTTCCCTCTCAACATATTTTTTTAAAATATAGTTAAACAATTTTAATACTAGCTTAAACACCTTGTAAACACTGCTATTATAGTCTTTTAAAGAAAGAGTGGTTCGACTCCCGCCGTCTCCATACTTATATAGTCGTCAGAAATGGCGTTATCAACGTTTATTTAAGCTAAGGTGTTATCTGAGGGTGTATTATCCATTGGATAATGCCTTTTCTTTTTGGTGAATTACCTATAATTGAATGTAGTTTATTTAACCTTTTGATTAAAACGATTAGGGTCTTCTTTTATGTCCAAAAGTCGAAAGCATGTCGTTTTTGCAGTGGAAGGGTTGGCACCAAATATCCTTTGAAGCGTACGTTTTGGTAGTTCTTGCCTTAATATAATGGCTCTCTATCGATTTCTCCTACTTACTGTTTCCTCAACAGTTTTAAGTGGCCCACATACCTAGGTGATTGGTATGGGATAAAGCGTAGGATGTTTACTTTCATTAAAAAGTCTCCCATCGTTTTTTGTTAAACACAAATATAGTATCTAAAGTAAATGTGTAATTGATAAAAAATAATAAAAGTAGTTTGAACTTGTTAGCAAGTCCTTCTCGCTTTATATTTAAATATATTATTTGCGCAAACGTAGTGAGTATAAACAATATCAATTTAAGTATGAGTCAATTAAAAATACAATTAGCTATTGTTATAGACCCCACTTGGGTATGGTCAACAAACGATTTGAAAATTTTCGAAATTAATTATATGTTCTGAAATACATAGATGGAAAAATGGAATTTATCACCTTAATGTAGGTGATATGTAATATAATTAAGGTAATGATTTTGCTAGATAGGAGAATTATATGGGTTTTGAAATGAAAAGAGTATTCGATATTTTACAAAGTGCGGAAAGTATCGAACAAGTGCTAAAAAGTTCTTATCGTAAAGTTGAATATCCGTTTACTCGCGTAGGCGTTCGAGCGCGGAATTTACCGCTTTTTAATAAAGAATTGTATGAGATGATTATCAGACTAGGCCGGTTGCCAGAAGTAACATATTACGAGGAACATTATATTCGGAAATACTCGACGCGTGGATTGAACGATAAAGCATTACAATACCATGCGAACATTGCTTATAAGGCATTAGTGATAGATTTACATTTTTATTTTGTCTTGAAGCAATCGAATCTGTTTGATGATGTATGCATGGAATATGCCCATGACGTAGTAGCGCAAACGGACATCTTATTAAGAAAAAACGGTACCGAACTAGGCCTTCAAGTATTCAGTGGTGATCAAAACTACGAAATGACGAAACGAAATTCAATCGAAAAAAAACAGTCTCAATTAGCTTATCAACTCATTCTTTATAATGTCCGTGACAACTTGGTATGGAAACGTAATTTAACTGTAGTAGATGGCTCGCAAATGTTACTGTTTGGTGAAAAAGATGCACAGTATATCGCCGAAATGACTACATCGGTCATTACACCTACGATACAAGTGTTGCAAAATGAAGATCAATTTGCACTGTTGTCTGTAGAACCACCAATAGCAGTAGAAAATATAGAAACGGATGTACAATATTCGTATGTGTATATTGGACCTAAAGCAGAAGCGCAAACATCCTATATGAAACATTTAAAAAAGAACGGTGTTAGATTGTTTCACTGCTACTTAAAACCGGGTTATCCAACTTTTACGGCGAAAGATGGAAGGGTTTTTACTTTGGATGGAAATCCTATGCTAAGAGCGGATGCCTATAAATTTTTGTATCGTTATAGAAAATATTTAAATGAGTTCAACTGGCATCAGTACTGTGTCGAGCATGCTTCACCAAAAATTAATTTAGCGATTAATGCTGGAGCTGGTAGTGGAAAAACAACGACGTTAGTATGGCGAATTTTATATTTATTGTTCACAAAGCAAATTGATAGCTTGCAACAGCTAGTAATGATTACCTTTACTAATGAGGCCGCTAATAATATGAAGGAAGCATTAGAAGAGCGGCTTGAGAAGCTGTATCGTAATACAGGAAATCCACAGCACTATGCGTATTTGCAAGAAATTAATGCGATGAAAATTGTAACGATTCCGACCTTTGCGAAAGATATTATTAAGCAGTTTTCACATCACTTGGGGTTATCGAACAATATCGAAGTGTCGCCGAGGACAGTGAAGTTCCGAGAAATTTTAGAGAAGTCGCTTGATATCGAATTAGCGCGACATGAGGAAAATCCGTTTGGCAAATTACCGTATTATAAAATTATGAAATTTTTAGAATCGATTTGGGACAAGTTCTCTCAAAAGGGAATTATCGAAAAGGAATTAGTACGTTATTTAAAACAAAATGAAATGGATGATGAGCTGAAGCTTGTGGTCGCACGTATTTTGCGAAGAGTCGACCGAACATTTACGAAATTGAAATTTGAGGACGATTTTTTAACGGTAGCTGATTTAACACGCTTTTTAAAGCTTTTAAACAATCCGAATGTGCCGCTGAAAGATTTAAGAAAGAACTATAAATATTTATTTGTGGACGAATTTCAGGATACGGATATTGCACAAATTCAATTTATTGCGACTGTTGCGAAACGAGCAGGCTTGCATCTTACGGTAGTCGGGGATACAAAGCAAAGTGTGTATCGATTCCGAGGTGCAGATTCAACCGCATTTACAGTATTAGACGATTATTTAAAGGGAAGTAAATCACAAAATATGCATTCCTTTAAATTAGTAGAAAACTTCCGTTCGTCGAAGGAGTTAATTGAGAAGATGGAGGGGATTTTTGGCAAGTGGCGAGAGCATGAGCTATTACCTTCTTTAGAAAAACCAATGGAATCAAACCGGGAAAATAAAATGCGTTTAAATCATGTGTTTGCCCCAATTGATGCCGAGTTTACAATGGATACTATACTGAACGATTATCGATTAATGGCAACAGGTGGCGAAAAACCAAATGTTTTAGCTATTCTCGTTCGTAATAATTATGAAGCTACGCAAATTGGTGAAATGCTAAGTCAGTTGAAGAATGGTCCGGAATATGAGGTAAGTACAGAAGGAACACTTTATATGTCGAGAGCAGCAAGAGATTTAGGAGTTCTACTACACTCGTGGATTTATGTGAATGCAGATGAAGTGGCGAAGAAGCAAGCTATATTTTCTTTAAGTGATACAGCGTTTTGCATGAAAGATGAGGACTTCGCCTTTACGAAAAATGGCGATATTATTAGCGCAGAGAATTTAGAGTTTTTTGTACCAGAAGCATGGTATGAAGCGCTGCATTTAATGAAAGAAAAGCCAGTTCTAACAGTCATTGAAGACTTCTTAAGCAAGAGCGATTTTGCCTTAAATTTAGATCTGCAAAACTTTGACGAAAAAGCGATTATGAAATACGAGCTAAATTTAGAGAAAATCACTCTGGACATTTTCACGAAGTTTGGTCAAGGGGCATCGCTTGTACAAATTTATGATTGGCTTCACTTACAGATTGCCACGAATCGTGAAAGTGACGAAGCAGAACTTGAGGATTCGGTGTTCGATGAAAACTTCATTCGCGTAATGACTGTGCATAAATCAAAAGGGTTGCAGTTCCACACTGTTATCATTCCGTATCCTAACAACCCTTTCATTAAACCGATGGAGAAAATGAAAGAAGATTTTATTGTTCAAATTGGTGAAAACGATAAGTTAACATTTGGGTGGAAATATGAAGATAATCAAAATGAATTTACAAGTATGACAGCCAATTATAAAAAGTTGCGTGCTGAGGAAGATGAAGAGCAACGCCGTGAAGAGGCACGCATTCTCTATGTAGCGATGACACGCGCGGAACAATCGTTAAAAATATACGGCTTAGGTAAGACGAAGAAACATATTAAACAGCCTAATACGTGGGGCGAGTTATTATTAATGTAAGGGGATTAGGTATGGCTGGTTACAAAAATTTAGTTTATACGAATGCAGAAGAGCTAATGCATCGAGAAAGTCGCTTTAAAGCATACGAAAATGCAATTCATATTACAGCAACTAATTCTTTAAAGGCTGGGATGATGACGAGCAATAGTGACAGTAGCTTAAATCGTTGGTTTTCTGGACCAATCATTTCTTTCGCAGAACTATTACGTTTTTTAGGTTACGGATGGTCGAAAAGTAAAACAAACTTAAAACAATTCACGTTGCTCTCAAAAGCTTTACGAGAGAGTAGTGCATCCATTTCATCAGAAGAACGAGAGCTTTTTGCAGCAATCGACAAAAACCAGGAACTGATTTTGAGAACGATTCGGTTGTTGAGTGAAAGTGGCTATACGAGCACTTTAATGAGACAGCGACTAATAGGAGCGGAAGTAAAAAGGCAGGAGGAACTATTTTTAGATTTATGGGAAAATATCGAGCAAGATCAGGCTTTTCAATGCATTCATCAATGGTTTGTGAAATTACAACAATCGCCTGAAATCGTTTTTCGAGACACGCTAGTTGAGCTTTTTAATAGCTTAATGGGTGATCCTAAAAAAAGAACAGCTGCGAATATACTACCAGGTAAATCTGCAGAGAAATTAGTGTCTGAAAAATTGGTGATAAGGAATAAATGCACCCTTGTATTACATGGATTTTACTTCCTCGTGCCGATTCAGAAGCGTTTATTTGATATTCTAAGTGAGCGCTTTGATATTATTCATGTAATTAATTATCAATCAAATCACAAGCATGGCTTCCAAACGGTCGAACGCTTTTTAAATATTGATGGCAAAAATTTTGAAAAGGTTCTCGATTCGCCGTATAGTGTAAACTACCATGCGAAAGAGTTGTTACTTGCAATCAATGGGCAATTTATCGCAAATAAGTTCGTGAAAAATGAGAAAAACCTTGAAAAGATTAATTACTTAGAGTTTCATACGTTACAGCAACTTCGCCGCTATACACAAAATTATAATGAACGTTATGTATCGCCACGTGCAATTCAAGTGGCTGATTTTTTAACAACAACGGAGCAAACGAACCATCAAAAATTATCAGAGCATCCGCTTGGGCGGTTTTTAGTTAACATCCACCGCATCAATAAGCGTAAATTTAATGTGGCGACAGGTGAGTTTATAGATAATGAAAATGTTACACATGATTTACTTCGAGAGTTATTTAATTCAGGCTATTTATATGTAAAGGGTGTCAATGCACAATCCGCAATGCGGACGCTTGATATGCTACAAGAAATTTCGAAAACATTTACTACTTTCGATGACTGGTATGATGGTCTAGCCGAAATTATCGAATTGAAGCAAGAGGCTGAAAGTAAATTGAAGTCTTGGCATTCATACAAGTCTAAAAATCATCAAATGTACTCTTTCTATCATGAAGCAATCGGCTATTTTTATTGTACAAAGGAAGATTTACGTTTTGTCCGAAGCGCAATTACAAAAATAAAACAGTTTTTTGAACTGTTGTTTGAAGGCAATGAGATCGATATTAAGCAGTACATTGAGATTTTAGAAGGCCATATCGAGCAGGAAATCATACCGGTTATATCGGATCAACTTGATAAAAAGATTGCTGGAAATATTATTACCGCATTAGATGAATTAAAAGATGATTCATTGGATAAAATGGATCGTCAAGATTTAGTGCAAGGGTTGCAATATTTTTTAGCGCAAAAACCAGATTTAGAAGATGAATATGAAATGGAACTGTACGGTCAACAAGACCAAAATAATCTTAATATAATCAATTCACTGTTAAATAGCGATGGACTGCAATTTGAGGACAATCGCGTCATTCATTTCACGATGATGGATAACGAAGCTTTTCCTACACAGCAACCGCTAAATAGTTGGCCGATTTCTCGCGATTCTTTTAACATATTATGTGACCATAATAATTACTTAAATCAATTGAAGATGAGAAAAGAGCTAGAGGTTGAAATTGCTTGCTATCAATTTTACTTAATAATGACGAATGCGGTGAAAATCAATTTTTCGATTGTTCGACGTCTCAATGAACGAAAGGACTTGAAGCGTTGCTTTTACTTGAATTTTTTATCGCTTATTCAAGGGTCGTATAAGCAGTTGAATACATTGTTGCAGAAACAGATAGAAACAAATTATCAAACGGAAACGATTACGTTTGATGAGCAAAAGTACGAGATTATGCCAAGCCAAATGTTCAATCGTTGTCCGAAGCGCTTTGTGTATACATTCTTACTCGATCGCCGCCCAGTTTTTCATAATGCATTCCATGAGCCATTTCTATTCCAACAGCTGATTGGATATGATTATGGTATTCGGAAAAAGACACAAAAATTAGCGTTGTATCGTGACTGGTTTCCACATTGGTCTGAAACTAAAAAAGACATTTATGAAGCAACTGCTATGGATTATATGGATAAAAATCCGTATATGGGGACTATTCATTTCACGGTCGTTGATGGTTGGAAGTATCGGGATATTAGAATGGGCTTAAATTTATTCGGTAGCCGCTCAGAAGGAGAAAATACGAAAGGCCGACAAGATCCATTGACAGAAAAGCATTTCGTTAAACCTGGAGATCATTGTAAATATTGTCCGTACCAGAGAGTTTGTACTGATTCGATGTTATACAAATAGAAAAATTTTTGCTTACAATTTTAGATGATGATTATATATATTATATCCTTTATCTGTTAATTGTAGTAAGTACACGCTACCTGCTACAGTACAATAAAAAGTAAATTTCAGCCTCATTATAAAGTTATGAACATGAAGGAAGGTACTTAAACGATATAGCCACGGCATTATAGCGTTAGGAGATACTATCCGTGACGTACGTGCTTACCATGCACAGTTAGAGAGTTATGCAAAATCAAAGGAGTAGTACATAAAAATTCTAGTTTTTTCAAAAAGCTTTTAAGTAAAGTTTGCCAAATACCCTTCGACTAAAATTCGTGCACGAAGATGGTAGGTAATAAGAGTAGCGTTGAGAAGTCAACTGGAGCAGTATTCAACTTTATTTTGTCATGATGTTTTAAAGAATTATATGAACCAAAAAAAGTCTTTGCTTATTGCAAAGACTTTTTTGACGTGCTTATGTTAAAAGAGTATAATTTAATAGAATTAGCATACATATATGCCAGAATGTACGTTCTTATTTAGGAGGGGAGAAAAAATGATATTTAAAAAAGGTGAACTTTTCAATGGTCCGGGAGGTCTTAGTTTAGGAGCTAAAAAGGCAAAAGTGGTAGCACCAAATGGTGAAGTTTATACAATACAACACCAATGGTCTAATGACTTTGATATTAATGCTTGTAAAACTTATGGGCTAAATATTTGCGGGGATGAAGATCATCCCTCGGTGCATTATGGTCCGGTAGAACGATTACCGATTGGAGAGCGAAATAAGTTAGGTGATATTGACTGCTTTGTTTTTGGTTTCCCATGTAATGATTATTCAAACGTTGGTGAAAAGAAGGGACTTAACGGTACTTTTGGTCCTTTATATAGCTATGGTGTAAAAGTTTTAAAAGAATATAAACCTAAATTCTTTGTAGCTGAAAATGTTGGTGGTTTACAAAGCGCCAACGAAGGAAAGGCTTTTATACAAATCTTAAAAGAATTAATGCAACCAAGTGGGGATGTTGAATATGAAGTTATACCACATTTGTATAAGTTTGAAGAGTATGGTATCCCACAAGCACGACATCGTATTATAATTGTCGGTATAAGAAAAGATTTAGCAGATAAAGGTATTGTTTATCGTGTACCGGCACCGACAACACCCAATTCTGCTGATTACCGAACATCAAGCGATGCAATTTTAAACCCAGCGATTCCAGATGATGCACCCAATCATGAAAAGACAACTCATAGACAAAATGTAGTAGATATGTTAAATCATATTCCACCTGGTGAGAATGCTTGGTATATTGGAATACCGGAAGAATTGCAGTTAAATGTCCGTGGGGCACGTTTAAGTAGTATTTATAAACGATTAGACCCTAATAAGCCAGCATATACAGTTACTGGTAGCGGTGGTGGGGGCACTCATATGTATCATTGGGAAGAACCAAGAGCATTAACAAACAGAGAACGGGCGAGATTGCAAACGTTCCCTGATGATTTTGTATTTGTTGGTAGTAAGGAAGCTGTCCGTAAGCAAGTAGGTATGGCTGTTCCACCAGAAGGTGCGAAAATTGTATTTGAAGCAATTTTAAAATCCTTTGCTGGCATTGAATACAACTACGTAGAGCCTACTGCTAAATTACAAATTTCCCGTTTATTGGTATAATAATTAATTTAAAACTACCTTCGTATATGTTACATTTTTAGTATCAACGGAGGTGGATTTTTTGTATTTGATAAATGATTTAGAATATAATGTTATATCACTACCTTATGATCAAGGATATCGACATTTAAGGGTTTTATCAGGATATGTAAGTCCTATATTTATCGAACGTGTACTGGAAACTTATCGGAGTTTGCATTTAGAGATTATTCTTGGAATGGTAGCTAACGCTGGTTTAGCTGTTTGGCAACACCGAGCTTTTGTTGAATTAATGAATCAGTATAGTGATCGTTTAGAGATTTTTTATCACGTTGAGCAACCTAGTAATAATTCTAAAGTATATCATTGGTATGATAATGTGTTAACATCACGTGTCTTTGTAGGATCTGCAAACTTTACACGAAATGGATTTGGTAGACAAAGAGAAGTTTTAGTAGAATCTACATTTTCTAATATTGATGATATTTTTAGGAAATTAACTGTTGTTAGATGTGATGATTTAGATATAGAAGGACAAGTACGATTTTATAACGCGTTACCAAGTCGTATAGTAATCCCAACACACAATGAACATGACGAACCAACGATAGTTGAAATATTGAGTACACCTACACATAATTATACGGATTATGTAGTTTTAACTTTGATAGATAGAAGTGGTCAAGTTCCAGCACGTTCTGGGTTGAATTGGGGGCAACGGGAAGGGAGAGATCCTAATCAAGCCTATTTATCTGTATCACAGAGTATACATCAAGAACGCCCAGATTTTTTCCCGAATTTAGCGGAACCATTTATTATGATAACTGATGATGGAGAAAATTTAGTTTGTGTTATGGCGCAACAAAATCGTAAAGCGATACATTCGAGGGGAAATAACAGTATCCTAGGTTCTTACTTTAGAAGAAGATTAGGATTAAATGATGGAGAATTTGTTACAGTAGAAGATTTGCAAAAATATGGACGTAACAATGTGCGAATTTACAAAATAGATGAGGAAACATATTACATGGACTTTAGTGTTTAATCAATTTGTATTTTAGTAAAAGTCTATTTATAAATAATGTAAAGGTAAGCTAAAATGTTTGATCTACTTGTTGAGGAATACACAGATGTTACTAAGTGTATTTTCTATATAGGAGGAAGAAAAACTGAAGTTTTACGTAATTTGGTTTGATACAGAGCTATTAAAAATTAATGCTGAATTAGTTAAAATAAATCGGGTAATAAATGATATTTATGATGAATTAAGCAATATTATTGGTAGCGATTCAATAGAATTTATTGATTTCAATAAAGAAATCGTAATGGTAATTGACGAGGAAGGAAAGTTTAAAAAGAATAATTCAATATTTAGAGTGATAACAGATGATGGTATTACGCTCCATTTAGCAGGAAAGTTATTGTTTGCACATAATGAAGAAACTGAATTTAGTACAGATATTAGTAGTATTAAGGCAGAAGATATTTTCTATTTAAGAAACAATTTAAACATTCAATTATTAGGTGTAGTAGGTAGTGGGGATCAGCCCAATGATTTTAGATCTTCTTTTAATATTGTTCCTAATAAAAATTTAGACAATGAATAAATTTTTCTATTTAAATATTTTACTTAACCAGATAAGAATAAAAACACTCCCATCTCTAGTTAGATAAAGATGAGAGTGTTTTTTTATTTAGCCAATGCCCTCACGATAAAATTCTCAGCTGTAAACAAAGCTTGTTCTTTAGTGGGGAAGATACCGGTTGAACCATTTATTATTTGTTCTTCCAATTCAATAATATAATCTGCAGAATATTGCAGATCAGTAAACTTTTTTAAAGTGATGGAGATCATTGCGTTCTCATAATCAAAAACTTCAACATTATAGATTTCGGCTTCAAACGTTCCTAACTCATAAATAATTGATTTTTTTAATCCAATCATATAAATCCCTCCATTCATTATTTCACATTTCAATTATATGGTAATTTTGAAGAGAAACCTATCTATATTTTCTATTTAGTATGGAAAAAAGTAATAGCTGATTTAATTAATACTATGTATTATCTTTACACCTATACCCGACTCTCGACCATTATCCATAGTAATTTCTCAATAAAATGAGGAAATTACTTAACTACCTCCTTTAACATACTTGAAGCAACTCTTTAATTTTTCCGTGATTATTCGATATTTCGAAAGATCCATATAAATAGGTTAGATTTGTTTTACAAAATGATAATGGTTCCCTACTCCAACTTCATAATTTTTTATATCTTGTGTTAATAATCTATAAAGGGAAATTGGATGGAAACTGAGAGGGGGAACTTCAGTCATGTGAAAGTGAGGCGATAGTAGGTAAGAAAAACTATAGTATCTCTATATTCTACAGAAAAGATGTAAGAATGCTTTTAATAAACTGTTAAATTAATGACATTTAATACTGATTGTGGAAAGATATATAATACTTTGGTATTATATATCTATATAATTTTTAGTCAATGAATTTTATTCTAAGTTATTAAAGACATATTTGTTGAGACTTTAATTTATATTGAAAAATTTAATTATAGGAAGGTGAAATAATGAACCTTTACGATACAAGATATCATTCAATTAAAAATTTAATTGAAACTAAATTTGAAGATTTAAAAGATTGGAATAAAGTAAGGGAAATTGAATTTCTTTCATTTGGAACTTTTGAAGAAAAATTAGATATCATTTCTCAAATGTATAATTTGGGTTATGAAAAAATTACTAGTGAAATATGGAATAAATTAATTGACTTAATAGAGGAGAAAGAAAGAGAACGAAAAATTACAAAGTTGGGGGATAATATTAAAAATGATGCAAAAATACCACAAGATAAAAATTCCTCTTGGCAACAATACAAGAAGAAATTAATCAAACAAAAATGGTCAATGGAATCTATTGAAAGCATTGAAGAATCCTCATATGGAATTCTCCGAAATTTATCTATGGATACAGAGGAAGATGGTCCTGTTAAAGGGTTAGTAATCGGTAACGTCCAATCTGGTAAAACAGCCAACATGGCTGGATTAATGGCATTAGCTGCAGATAATGGATTTAACTATTTTATTATTTTATCAGGAGTTATTGAAAATCTACGTATTCAAACATCTGAGCGTCTATTTAATGATATGAAATCTGATGGGAATGGTAATCTTCATTGGAATCAGATTCATAACCCTACAGTACGTTCTGCGGCACCAGAGCATAATATAAGTAAATTTAATTTAGGGAAAAATCATCTTGATCGATATTTTACAGTTTGCTTGAAAAATAGCAAAAGACTTGAAGCATTGATAAAATGGCTTGAATCAGACGAAAATAAGGCGAAACAGTTAAAGATATTAGTTATAGATGATGAAGCCGATCAAGCAAGTATCAATACTAAAAAAATTGAAGAAGAGGATTATACACAGATAAATAAGTTAATCCGAAAACTTGTAAATTCTAAGAAATTTAGAGGAATGAACTATATCGCGTATACAGCTACACCCTATGCGAATGTTTTAAATGAAACAAGCGAAGACTCTTTATATCCAAAAGACTTTATTGAATTATTAGAGCCTTCAGATGATTATATTGGTCCTAAACAAATCTTTGGTACTGAAGTACCTGAAGCATGTCCTGCCGTTGATATTGTTAGAAGTATTTCAGATGAAGATGCTAAAAAAGTAGTAGCAATTCAAGAGGGTGAATTAAATGATGTTCTTCCAGAAAGCTTTAAAAAGTCAATTCATTGGTTCATTATTTGTGTGGCTGCAATGCGAGCAATTGATTATAGGAAGCCTATAACAATGTTAGTTCATACGAGCTTTAAAATTGCTTCTCATAATATTATTGCTTCAAAGATTGAAGATTACTTATTATATTTTAAAAATAATTACACTGGAATTCTTCAGGAACTTAAAAAGCTTTATGAAATAGAGAGCATGGATTTTAAACGTTCATTTTTTTTAGAAGCCTTACCAGATTATTCATCTAAAGAAAGTGTACCTCATTATCCGAGTTGGGAATTAATAGAAAAATACATTGAGCGTCTAGTATGGCTATCGGATGATGAATATGTTTCACATATTAATTTAGGCGATGGGGGAGAACCTGTCTACCATAAAGGTTTCCACTTAACAATTGATAATAGCCGAGCAAAAGCGACAAATCAGATTGTTCGTCTTGTTTATCCAAAGAAAAATCAAATGCCTAGTACAGCACCAGCATTTATCGTTGTAGGGGGTAACACACTATCACGTGGTTTAACTTTAGAAGGGTTAACAACTACATATTTTTTACGCACTACAAATCAAGCTGACACATTAATGCAAATGGCACGTTGGTTTGGTTATCGTAAAGGATATGAAATTTTCCCCCGAATTTGGATGGATCGCCTAGCCTTACAAAGGTATCAATTTTTATCACAAATGAATGAAGAATTGCGTGAGGAAATAGGTGTATATGCCGAGCAAGGATTGACGCCAAAGCAATATGCTCCTAGAATTAAAAATTCGGCAAATTACCAATTAATTCGTATAACATCTGGAAACAAAATGCAATCAGCCTCACCGAAAGAATATGATTTTGCTGGTTTTAACTCGCAAACAGTCTATTTTGAAAATGATGAAGAAAAACTGCAACATAATTTAAATATTACAGGACAATTTTTAAATTCCTTAGAAACGCCCGATATTAATAAAAATCATATGATATGGAGAAATGTAGACCCACAAGCAGTAATCGAATTTTTAGAATCATATAAAGTGTGTCCACTAGATATTAAAATGTCTAGCCTGCCTTCATTATTAGGGTGGGTAAATAAAAATGGGGCTAACATGGATGGTTGGAGTGTAGTATTTCCAACAAAGGGATTAGATGAATCGTTAGTACAAAGTGAATGGAAAATTCATGGTTATTATCCAATTGCTAACGAACGTTCGAAATTGAAAATACGTAGTACTGAACAAATCTCAAATATTGGTGCACTGAGAACACCAGCTGATTTACTGGCTGATTTAGAAGCTGACGTATCTCCAAACTCTAGTAAGATGGCTGAAATAATTAAATTAAGAGAAGTACATGGTTATGGTAATGTACCACAATTAATTATTTATAAAATTGATAAAGGCGAAATGACAGAGGAAGCATTTATCGAAAAAAATATAAATAAGGATGGGAAGCCTACTAAATTAAATAGGCAACCATTGAACTTTCCCAAAGATATTATTGGGATAAATGTCATGATTCCAGGACTGACGAAAAAAGGTGACTTTGCAACATATATTTCAGCTACTGTGAACATACCTGAAGAAGACTCAATTGACGAGGAACAATTTATAGAGGAGTAATAATTATGCTACAAATTAAACATGCACCAAATGATGTTCAAAGTATGGCCCAAGATGGTGCAGCCATTTTACGCTCATTACAAAATAAAAGTTTGCCAATAATTGATTTAATGGTTCGTGAATCACTTCAAAATAGTTTAGATGCGACAATAGATGGCGTGGAATCAACAAATGTACAATTTATAATAGGTGAATTCAACTCATCAAATTTTGCTAAAAATTTGGAGGAAGTAAATGAAAAATTAGAGATGATGTATCCAAACATTCAAAATTTTATAGCTATAAGTGATAAAAATACTTACGGTTTGGAAGGAGATTATTTAACTGAGGATCGTGAACTATTAGATCAAAGTAATTTCCAAAAGTTGGTGTTTGGTATCGGTAAAAATCAAGAAAAAGATGGAGCTGGGGGGAGTTGGGGGTTAGGTAAAACAAGCTATTTTCGATTAGGTGCGGGTATTGTTCTTTATTATACAAGAATTAAAACTGCAAAAGGTTATGAAGAACGTTTAATTGCTGCATTAATTGAAAACCCAAAAGATAAAGAACGGTTACTTTCTAATAATGAACGGGGTATTGCTTGGTGGGGTAAATATAATTCAAATTCAAATAAGATTCTTCCTATTGTTGACGCAAATGAAATCGAAGAAATGCTTTCTATATTTAATATAAATCGATATCAAGATAGTGAAACAGGGACAACGATTATTATTCCATATATTAAACATAATGAAACCAATAATTTGGATGAAATTCGAGTACCATGGCGCAATAATTTAGAAGATGAAGTAAATATGGCAGTGCAAAGGTGGTATTTTCCACGAATTATGAATAAATCATATGCATCTGTTCATGAAAATTCCTATTTAGATGTTAGAGTTAATAATATTTATATCTATCCAGAACTAAATTTAGAGCCAGTTTTTAAAATTTATCAAGATATTTATACATCAGCATTATTAGGTAAAAGTATAAAAAAAGGTATAGTTGTCAAACCAATTACGCTTGGGAAGAATGCTCTAGCTAACCAAAAAGATCCTATTGGATACATCGCATTTAAAGAAGTTTCAAAAGAAGAAATAAAAATGACCCCACCTGAAAATAAAGCACCGGGCTTAGTTTATCTAGGGGTAATGGATACAATGAAAATAAAAAATCATAATTCTAAAGTTATTGCATATTGTCGTAAACCGGGAATGGTTGTTGAATATACTGTTGATTCTGCTTGGAGTCCCTCTGAACAAATACAAGATAGTGATAATTTATTGCTAGGGTTCTTTGTACCAGTGTCAAAAGCTAAGCTAGATAAGAGTCAGCCAAATATCCATTATAAAGATGTTGAACAGTATTTAAGAGCTACAGAACAGTCTGATCATGCAAATTGGAAAGATGAAGATAAAGTAACAATAGTTTCAAGAATTCAAAAATATTGTGCCCAAGCAATTAAAGAACATTATCAAATTGACAATGGCAATGAAGTAACTACCGCAACTTCTGCACTTTCAAGAAAATTTGGTTCATTACTAATGCCTCCAATAAATTTCGGGAAAAGTTCAAAACGAGATAAACCAAATACCCCAAACGGAGGTAAAAATAAAAATGTAAATCGCAATTCAGATATTACAATTATTGATTCTGAGTTTTTAGATACGAATAAAGTGAGTGTATCAATTCGCTTGTTTTTAAAAGGGAATATTTCCAGTGAAGTATATTTACAGGTTTTATCACAAGAAAAGAAAATTGATATTACTAATTGGAATAAATCGATGGAAGGTCTAATTGATTTTCCTTTTGAAATTGAAAGTATTCATTTAGATTCAAATAATCATATTGAGATACAGAAAGTAGAAGGAGATAAATCGAAGATTATATTGACTGTAAATGATTCTGTGGAAAATATTGAAGTAACAGGAACTATTACTTTAAATATTAAATCAAGTGATTATATACCAAATATTGCAGTAAAAACTTTACAGGCAGAGTAAGTGAGGATTAAATAGATGATTCAATCAACAAATCAAGTTTCACTATATAAAAAATTTGATGTGAAGCTCCTTGAACTATCGGGATTAGAAATTTCTAATCCTATTATTAGCTATGAGAATTCTGAAGGGGAAAAAATTATTGAAATCAATTCTGAAACTCCATACGAAATTAACATAAATGAATTCGATACAGATTGGGCACCAAATGATTTTAATTTGAAAATTACTCAAAAATTTATAGTTAAAAACCCAAACGTTTTATTCGGTGTAAATGGTGTTACAATGGTAGGAAATGAAATTGGATTTGCAGTACATTTATATTCGAAAAGCTCTAGTTTCCAAAAAAATGTTTCATTTGGTGTTATTAAAGACTGTAATGAAACAGTTGAATTATTATTTGAACATACTTTCCCTAAAAATTCAATTCGCGGTAGAGTTAGCTTAGATTTTTATTTATACTTGAAATCGATTGTGAACCCTTATCCATATCATGCTTCAAAAGTAGGGATGCGTTTATCAAAGGATAATTTATTAAATTTAACAGTTTTGGTTGATGGAGAAGGCTCAATTTTCCCTATTTCTGAATTCAAAGATCCTAAAGGTCCTTTGTGGAAACTAGATAAAAACTGGGTTGAACCTAGTATCGATTCATTTGATGTAGCCAATGTTAATTTGAGTTTAAACATAGCTCATCCATTATTTTCTCAAGTGAAGGCAGGTAAAACAAAAGTAGCTAGGGCAATGATGTCAGATATTATGATTCAAGCAATGGCTTTAATTATTCAGCAAGTAATAATAATTGAAAATTTTGATGCTGAGCAAGATGATCAAGCCACACCTGATAGTATATTAACAGCGGTTCGGTACTGGGTTTCAACTTTTGAAATTGATACTTCATCTTTGTTTTCTATTAGTAATTCCTTAAGAGCAAATCTAGAAAACAATTTAAATGGAGGAGAGAGCAGTGATTAATTGGCACAATTTACGCTATGAATTTGGTGCTGCAGAAAGAGATTTTTTAAAGTTGCAAGTACTTACAACATCAATGGAACCAATAAGTATTAGAGAAGAATTTAAGGATTTACGTGTAAGGTTGATAGCAGCTCGTGATGAAGTATTTGAGAAACATAACTTAGATAGTTCAGAGAAATTAGGTTATACATTTGATTTATCTTTCGGTTTAAAAGTATATGATATATTAAATGAACAAATTGGATTTACCAACCGTATTGCGTCAAATGATGACATTTGGAGATATTTATCAATTTGTATAGTTCCTGATATTGTTCATTCAAGATGGTCATTAAATGAAGAGCGTTATTACAAATCATCACGAAGAATTTGGTTAAAGACAATTTGGTGGTATATACATCTTTCTTGGAGAACAAATAGTTTTATAACCTATGATATATTATCATCTAATACAACCGATACAATTCAACAGTTAGTAGAGCGCCCAGGGATAGGTTACCATACTGAGCTCTACAGAGAAATTATGTTACAATATAATCTTTACGGAAATTCTTCTAGAGACTTATTTCGTAGGGTGCTAATATTGAATACGGCAAGACTTATAACTATTTCTCCTGAGTTGGTTGAAGACGGAGTAGAAGGGTATGTAAACGATTTGTTTGAAAAAGCCAAAGTATTAGGGACTGTGAAAACATGATAATAAGTTCCCAATTGTATAGTAAAGTAATTGAAAAGAATGCTTTATATAATAAAAGGTTAAAAGTATTAAGTGGATATGCTTCAGCGGGTTTTTTAGAACGAGTTGTAACTCAATTTCCTTACCTAGAAGTTGAATTGTATATAGGTATGGCTAAACAAGGGATTACATTTAAAGATCATTTGAAGTTTACAGATCTATGTAGAAATAATCCTTTAATAAAAGTATATTACCAAATATATGAACCGAATAATCATATGAAAATTTATCAATTTGAAAATAGTACAGAAACATTAAAATTTATAGGTTCTGCTAATTTTTCCGAAAATGGTTTTATAAAACAAAGAGAGATTTTAGTGGGTGTATTGGATAATTTTCAATATATTTTTGATGAACAACTTGAAGTATCCTTGTCTTGTATTGACGAGAATATTTTGGACTATATACCGTTAACTCTTGAAGAGGAAATAGAAAAAAGTGAATCCGAAAAAGGTGATATTCGCCATAACTCAATTACAACTTACAAGATTGGAAATAACCCCCCATCAGATTTTATTAAAAATAAGTCATTCTTGAAAACTAAAATTGATCCAACTATGTATGAAAAGTTTGATGTGTTAATCGTGCAACCTGCAGAGAATAATCCTCGTTGGGCATCTAGTACAATTAATGCAAGATTCATTAATAGAGAAAGCTATATTAGACAAAATAATACTTGGAATTTCCAAAATGTTTTCCCTAGTGACAAAGAATTTAAAATATATTTTGAATCTAAGTGTATTACATGTTATTTAAATGGGGCATTTGGCGCTTATTTATACTTTAAAGACTTTGATTTATATGAGTACCTATATACTAAATTATCACTGGAAGAGGAAAGAGCTATTAGTTTCGAAGATTTAGCTATTAATAGCATTGAAAGGTTGTATTTCATTAGAATAAATGAAACAACATATATAATGAGCTTTGAAAAAAATTAAATTATTTTTAGGAGGTTGATTAGGCTCAATGTTAAGTATTATAGAAACATTTAGTGGCATTGGTAGCCAGGTGCAAGCTCTTAAGAATTTACAAATCGAACATTCAGTAAAAGCTATTGTAGAGTGGGAGATTGGGGCAATGTATGCCTATGATATTATGCACAATGGTCCACAAGATTTAACACCATATAGGCATCATACGAAGGATTCTTTAATAAAGCAATTAGAAAAATACAATTTATCAGTAGATGGAAAAGAACCCATTACCTTGAGAGCATTGGTAGCGATGCCAGTAATTCAATTAAAGTCTATTTTATGTGCTATTGATCGTACAAATAACTTAGTTGATATTACAACAGTAAAGGCTAAAGATTTGCCCCAAGCCGATATATTAACATATTCATTTCCTTGCCAAGATTTGTCTGTCAGTGGACATTGGCATAATAATCAAGGGGGAATTGACCGAGATGCTAATAACCGTTCAATGTTACTTTGGGAGATTGAACGTATTTTAAAAGAATATAAAGATAACGAAAAAGAGCTTCCACGTTTTTTATTGATGGAAAATGTTAGTAATATTTTATCTAGTAAACATATTCACAATTTTAATGAGTGGACAAATTTCCTTAAAGACTTAGGTTATGTAAATAAAGTATATACCTTAGATGCAAGGAACTTTGGTGTTCCACAATCAAGAATACGTACTTATTTGATTAGTGTTTTGGCCTCCAATGTAAAAGAAGCGGAAGACATTGAAAATTATTTTGTTATTAATGATTTAGAAAGAAGAGTATTACCTGAAAATAAGGTTAATCCATTAAAAAAATACTTGAAAGTAGATTATAAAATTAGCAAATATAGAAATGAAGCAATTGAAAGTACACCAACATACACTGTGTCAAGAAAAAAAATTTTTGAAAATAATAAATTATTAGCTGTAGATAATTTAGTATATGAGCATGAATTTGCTAGAACTATTACTACAAAGCAAGATCGCCATCCTAATTCTGGGATTATAGGATACAATAATATAGTGCTAACACCGACTAATACAAAATACCGAAATTTAACTCCTCGTGAATGTTTTTTATTAATGGGTTTTGATGAAAAGCAGTTTGATTTACTAATGGAGTATAACATAAATATTGGGAATAAAGGGAAAATTCTCTCTAACTCTAAGCTAATTAGATTAGCAGGTAACAGTATTGTTGTTCAAGTGCTTGAAAGTATTTTTGAACAGATTAATGATATAAATAATATTTTCTTTCACTCTAAAGAGGAAAAAAGGAAAGTATTAATTTAATTTTAAGCGGCACCTAATTGTATGTCATTTTAACAATTAGGTGCTTTTTTATTTAGATTTTTAGGGGAGTAAAGATTGTGCAGAGAATTTGGTACAGTAGCGAAGCAAGGCAAGCTTTACGCAAAGTTGGGATAATAAGATGGGTAACTTGTTGTGTAGCACCAGTAGCGAAGGGTGTAAGTAGTATGCTTGATCCGAATGTTATAATAACGTAAATAATAATTGAAACCATACGGATTATTATTACTTATAAAAAGTAATAGATAATCCGTTTTTATTAGTAATTATTGGTGTCGTGCATTTGAAATGTATTATGTCCTGGTATAGCCCCTTTCGTTAAAGGACTATTTAAGTTAAGATTACACATCATCTCCTTATACCCCAACTCTATTTTCATCATTCTCTACAACAACCTCTCCAATATAATAAGGAAATTCCTTAACTCGTTCCTTCAACATAAACAGATAGATTTCCTCATTTGTTTCGCTATGTAGGATACTCGTGTATTTATGTTGATTATAAATGCTGTGCCATTTTGTAGGTTTGGAGCCATAAATATTGGAGTGCAGTATTTGTGCATCGTATGGTGTTCTTGCAAAATATAGGGCATACTTAGTATCTGAAATATTTGTTGCATAAAGTTTAATCCGATTGATGCCGAGCACATCACGCTCGTTCATTGCGTTGATTTCAGCGATTTCTTCATCAGTAAAAGGTACATCGTAAATTCGCTTTGGGTCATCTTCCTTTTGTAGATAGCCTTTCTTTAAAGCAAGATAGATCCAGTAGGCACCGAAGTTTTCTTCGTGTTTTATCATCTCTAATAATAGATTATAGACGCTTACTTTAGGCATTCACTTCGCTCCTTGTCCAAATATGTCCTGTTTTTTTGTTATAGATGGCTTTTGCTGTATCAGTCGGACCATTGCGGTTTTTCGCAACGATGAATTCCAATAAATCAGGGGAATCGGTCTTTTCTGTTTCATAATACGAGTTGCGATACAGTAAAATAATGACGTCCGCATCTTGTTCAATAGAACCGGAATCACGTAAATCACTCATTACTGGTCGCTTATTGCTGCGCGTTTCAACATTGCGATTGAGCTGTGACAGGCAAATGACCGGACAGTTGAACTCTTTAGCCATTTGCTTTAAGGCACGGCTGATTTTGCTCATTGCCGTCGCCGGATAATCGTGGTCGCCATCCGTCTGAATAATTTGTAAGTAATCGATTAATATTACAGGTGTCTTGTTTGGATTATGCCGGATAATACGGCGAGCCTGACTTCGAATTTGGGGCATTGTTAAACTACTACGGTCATCTAAATGGATATACGACTTATTGACTTTATCAAGTACATGCAGCCAATTATTTTTCTGGTCTTCCGAAAAATATTCTTTCGGGTTGCGCATCTTAAGTCGAGAATATTGACCTGTCGTTGCAATAAGCCTGTCCAGTAAAATGGTTTTACTCATTTCCAACGAAAAGATGATCGGTAAATGTCCTTGCCAGCCAGCTTGTAGGGCGATATTGTTCATGACATCGGTTTTCCCCATTGAAGGACGGGCTGCGATAATCGTCAATTCTCCTGGTCGAAATCCATCGATTATGGAAGCAAGATCCTGAATGTGGGGGACGATGAGCCCTGGAGTCTCGACATCTTCCCAAGGGCGGTTATGCATCGTGACCAAATCTTGTGTGATGGATGTATCAACCTGATTACCTTCTAGCTGTGTATGATCAAGCCGCTCGATAATTTGAGGAATCGCCCAATCACCTTCAGCAGCCTGAAATAATATTTGGGCTTTTTGTCGTTCACGCCAGATTTCTCGTAACAGTCGGGCATAATCATCAAATTTCTCCGTATCTGCAAACATCATGAGCTCCGTAACGTAGGATAGGCCGATTGTTTTCATCTGTTCAAATCGTGCGCTGAGCGTCAGGTAATCGACCGGGTGTCCTTCTGTTACGAGCTGCTGCATGAGCATAAAAAGCTGTCGGTGGTGTCGTCCGTAGAACATTTCCGGCTTCAGCTGACTATCCATAATCAAATAGTTTTCCTCAAGCATTGTTGCTAAAATGCTCTGCTCTAAAAATTCCTTTTTGATCAATAGCAATCACCTTCATCAAAATCGAGTATGACAGGTTCAAAATCAAGATTATTTTCCTGCTGTCTTGTAAGGGCATCGTTTAAATAGCTTTCGAAATTCCCTGGTCGGAATAATGTAATCGGTCTTAAATATTTATTCATCTGCGGATCATTTTTCCAGTTTCTCACCTGTTCATCAATGACTAAGTAGCAATCTTCTGCTGTATAGCCTTCCTTTAAAATTGCTTTGATCAGTCGGATCGTTGTCTTTGAATGTTCGTTAAAGTTCTTTTTGGCTTTTTCATTTAAGTAGTGAATGATGTTGGCAATCTCATTACTTTGGCCAGTGTTTGATTTCGTATTCTTCTCAGATAAGTTTTCTTCTTCAGGAAACAGTTCCTCCTGTGTATAAACTTCTGATTGAACGATCTGATCAATTTTTCCATAATCGATTCGGTACCATTTTGAACGGTCTGTCTTGAAACTGTTAAATTTATTTGAAGAAATAATAATTTGATAGCGTTCCAATTTCATTACGAGTCTTTTAATTTTTCTAATATTCCATTGTGGGCATTGCTTAGCCCACCCTTGATAAGTTTGGCGATACCAGATGTGTCCCTCTTTCTCCACACCACGTGTTTCTAATCGATAATACAGTTGCTGAAGGAATAGCGCTTCCTCAATTCCGATACGTACCGCCAAATCTTGTGATAAAAATAACTGTCTGCCGTCCACTAATAATTTCATGCTTCAACCTCCAATTCTTGAATATTGTCTTGCCCTATATATGTCATCCAAAGACAAAAAAAGGGACAAGCTAATTGGAAATAATTTTTCGAGAGAAAAAATAATTAAAAGCCATAAAGAAAAAATCCACCTAGTTGCGTGTTAACGCAACAATATATATATTTTTAAATTATTTAAAAGATATAAGATCTTTTTGAGCGACCTTTTACGGTTTCATGTGGAGAGGCCTTTAGTGGTTTATTCTAGAAAGGAATGGAACCGGCTGTTGGAAGGGTAGTTATTTTCCCGTAAACTTAGGAATTTAAAATGGGTTGTTAAGTATTGGGGAAATAGAATATAGATATTTCAAAATAATAATGGGTATTGAATAATGTATAAATTTTTATTAGGGTAAAATACTTTTAATGTTAACAAGGAGTAAGAAAGTTTTGAAGGTGTCCAATTCTATGAAATCATATAGTAAATAAATTTCCAAATCGTGTATAATTGGAGGGGTATAGTTCTTTTTTATGATTAGTATGCGTGAGAGTTTAATAGTACTAGGTACTCATGCAATTTATATTTTAAAGTTTAAGGATGAATGGTTATTTGATAAAGTCTTGTGAAGAAGATATAGCTAAAGAGGGGAACTACATGGCAAAAATACCTTTAAATCAAGTTGTAGGTGGAATTAAAAAAACAGCTCAGATAATTAAAGAGAATGAAGAAACATTTAAGAAAGCTGCTATAATTATTCCATTAATACCACATGTTAAAGATGTAGCTAATTCAGCGATAAATGTAATTAAAAATCAAAATGAAAAACGAATCGAAAAAAAGAAAAATAAAGGCAAAATACCGTTTAGGGAAATTAAATATTTAGAATATAACTCTCGAATCTTGCCGAATTTAGATTCTTATAGTTATATCGAACTCAAAAGCTATATTAACGAAATAAGAAGTTTGATAGAACAAATAGAACGAGAAGAAAGCGAAAAAAAATTGAAAGCAAAGTTAGGTGAAAAAAAGCTTAATGAGTGGGGAACCATATTAACAACCATTGAAAATAAGCTAACTAATAGAAGCTATGAAGAGTTTTTGAGAATTCATTATTCTAATAATAACGATTCAAAATTTTTTGAAGAAAAAATTATTATCTCTTTCAAGGAAATCCAAAATAAAGAGGAACTGATTGAATTTATTCAACGCTTCACTAAAAAAGATGTATCGGAAATATCAATAGATTTTTATTAAGTAGAATATATTAATATTGCTAATTTAAACTTAACGAATTAACTAAAGATTGTTAATTTCGTTGAGTTTATTTTTTATATCATGCGTCGTAGCTTAAGCGATTAGACTAACTCCAGTCATTATAGGTTTCTGAACAAACATATATCGGAAAGCTTTTATTCATTTTATTTTTGTCTATAATGAAAATGAGACTATAAATAAAAGAATTAGGTGAATTCAGCATGATAAGACGACCACTAATTATTGACACAGATCCAGGCATTGATGATGCAATGATGCTAACCGTAGCATTTGCTAATAAGGATATTTTTGATATTCGTTTAGTAACCACTGCATCTGGAAATATTTCGCAAAGTAAGGCGAATTACAATGCACATGCATTTTTAAATTATATTAGAGAAGACGTTACGATTGCACGAGGGCTTGAGCAGCCGATGTTCCGTAAGCTTGAAGTAGCAGAGGAGATTCACGGTGCATTTGGATTTGGAAAAGTAGAGTTTCCGAAAGTGGAGGTACCGACAAATGTCCTTCCAGCAGTTGCAGCTATGCGTGAAACGATTTTAGCGAGTGAGGAGAAGGTAACGATTGTTGCGACAGGTCCTTTAACAAATGTCGGTGCATTATTACTCGCTCACCCAGAAGTAAAGGATAACATTGAAACGATTTCATGGATGGGTGGGGCAGCTCAAGGTGGCAATAAAACAGCCGTTGCCGAATTTAACGCCTTTGTAGATCCGCATGCCGCTCAAATTGTGATGCAATCAGGCGTACCGATGAGCATGTGCGGGTTAGATGTGACGCACAAAGCATTTGTCACACAAACTGAGGCTGAAAAAATTCTAGACATCGGTACAGAATTTGCACAAAAGGCTTATGATCTTGTGACGTACTATTTGGACGTAGCGAAACCAACACCTTTTAGTGAGCCGCATTACGCCGATGTGCTCCGCTTCCATGATGTTTCTGCCATCATGTATTTACTGCATCCTGAGTTTTTCAAAGGAACAGACTACTACGTAGAAATGTCGACAGAGGGTATTACAGCAGGTGCGACCGTCGTAGATTTACACAATTCAACAGGCCATAAACCAAACGTGCATGTATTGCATGATGTGGATCGCGAAGCATTTGTTAACGTATTTATGGATGCCGTCCGGACAATTTCTGATCGATTATCATAAGAGGAGCACAAACGGAAACAGAATCAAACATGGCAATTAAGGCTGATTGAGAATTTTCAATCGGCTTTTTTGATGGGTAAAAAAATACCTAGTCGAATGAAAACCAGGTCTGGTCAACCGATTACGTACGAAAGGATAGTCACAGAAAACTGTTCCATTAGTAAATCTGTTCTTTATTTAATGCGCACCTACTATAGGTTCCGTTTTATCTTCCAATCTTGGTATAATAATTATATTAAGTAAGGAAGTGTATTCAACGGATTCCAATAGGGAGTTTTATACATATAGAAATAGAATGGGAAGGAGCAGACGACAATTAATGAACAACAAAAATAAAACGGTTGTCCGTTCGATGGATATATTGAATTTATTTATAGAGAATACGGAATTAACCTTTCAAGAAATTATTAATCTATCGGGGATTCCGAAATCTTCGGTCTATCGAATGCTCAGGTCATTAGAGGAAATGGAGTTCTTGGAAAAGGGAAGCGATTCGAAATACCGGCTTGGACTTTTGTTTCTCAAATTCGGTCAGCTGGTTTTAGGCAGGATTGATTTACGTAAGGTTGCTTATCCGTTTATGCATGAATTACATAATGATGTGAAGGAAGCCATTAACTTAATTGTTAAAGATGGAGATGAAGCGATCTATATTGAGAAAATAGACACAAAACAAAAGGTGCGTTTGTATACTTCGATCGGCAGGAAAAGTCCGCTTTATGCCGGTGCCTGTTCAAGGGCAATCTTGTCCTTTTTACCTGATTCCGAAATAGAGACATATCTCGAATCGATCAATCCAAAATCATTTGCAAACGGGACAATTACTGAAAAAGATAAAATTTATGAAACGATTAAACAAGCGAGAATCGATGGCTATACAATCAGTCATTCTGAATTGGAAAACCATACAGCTGCCATTGCTGCCCCGATTTTTAATCACAATGGAGAAGTTATTGCGGGAATAAGTATTGCAGGAATCGAAGCGAATTATCAGGATGAAAACATTGAGATCTATGCAAAGAAGGTAAAAAAAGTTGCTGAGGATATTTCAATGCAATTAGGCTATCGCAAATAACATAAACGAGGCGGTCTCTGCATCAATTGGATGGGAGACCGCCTCGTTTTGCTTCTAAATACACTTATGTATCGATTTTTATATACTCTTATTGATGAAGTGCTTTAAACTGAATGCCCATTGCTAATTTACGCAGCAACTGCTCTTGTTTGATCAATTCTAATTCTGCTTGTTCAAGGGAAAACTTCTTGAACTGAATGTTAGAGTTTGGCTGCATCTGTGCTAAACAAGGGAGGTCAACGGAAATGACTTGACCGATTTTTGGATATCCTCCTGTCGTTTGACGGTCTACCATCAGAATAATAGGCTGGCCGTTTGAAGGCACTTGGATCGTACCGTACGTAACTCCTTCAGATAACAATTCAAATTTCTCTGAAAGGTTGAGTGGTTCGCCATCCAACCGATAGCCCATTCGATCCGCTTGTGTCGTTAATTTATAGGGCTTCGAGAAAAATGCTTGTTGGCTTTCAATATCGAAACGCTCGAACTCAGCACCATGTAAAACCCTGATCGTTTGTGTTTTATCGAATGATAGAAACTCTGTATAGTCGACAGACCAATTAAAGTGAGTCGTCATTTTTTCGAGCTGATGTACAAATGCCTGACTGATTGGATTGGAGTCTCCGCTGTCCAATACATCTCCTTTTTGTAATGCTCTGCCTTGAAGTCCTCCAATAGCTGCACGCAAATAAGTGCTTTTACTCCCCATAACTTCCGGGACCACGATTCCGCCAGCAAATGCCACGTAGGCCCTGCACCCATTAATTGCTGACTTGAATTTTAAAACAGAACCTTTACGAATCAGCACAGGTCTCCACATTGGCGCTTTTTCTCCATCAATTGTAGGCTGCAGGTCTCCACCTGTAATGGCAACTAACTCATCCGTGTCAAATTGGAGCGTTGTCCCTAAAAGTGTGATTTCGAGTGCACCTTCGCCTTCGTCATTTCCGACAAGTAAATTTGCAATCCTGAGAGAAATCGAATCCATTGCGCCACTTACGATGACACCAAATTTTTGTGAACCAAACCTCCCTAAATCTTGAATCGTAGTCATTAATCCAGGATGAAGTACTTTAATGCTCATTGTTTCATCTCCTTATAGACAGCATACTCTTCAAGCGTTATCGGTACATAGCGGATTCTATCTCCGGCCTGCAACAGTGTTGGCGGTGAAAGTTCCGGAAGAAACAAATCAAGCGGAGTCCTGCCGATAATTTGCCATCCTCCGGGAGTTTCCAACGGGTAGATGCCTGTTTGTTTACCGGCAATTCCTACAGATCCCGGTGCGATGGCTAGACGCGGTGAATCCTTACGTGGTGTTGCGATTCTTTCATCCATCCCGCCCATAAACGGAAACCCAGGAGCAAAGCCAATCATATAAACTAAATACTCATTTGACGAATGAATTTGAATCACATCTTCAACAGAAAGTCCGTGATAACTTGCGACATATTCCAAATCCGGACCAAACTCTCCTCCGTACAGGACTGGGATTGTGATTAGCCGTTGTTCGGAAGTTTCACTTGTTTCCAATTGATCCAGCAGCGATAAAAGAATTGCACTTACTTTCTTATAAGGACTTGAAGATTCTTTATCCGTGTTAGACAAAAAGACGGCAACAGGATTGTAATAAATGGTCAAGCTATTATAAGACGGCACAGATTCTATCAATCCTGTAAACGGTTCTTTTTCTAATAGATTGGAAAGATTTTTCACTTTTTCATGGACGGCAAGGCTGATTCCATCACCTAACTGTATGACGAGCGCAGAATCCCCTAAGGGCCTTATGTTTGCATTTATTTTCTGATAGGCCATTATATACAGCTCCTCAAGGTTTCGAATTTCGGTATCTATGTTTTTCAAAACGGATATTGCTAACATTATAATTTGTTTTCAAATTTAAAATCAAGTATGTATGTTAAGAATATTGCGTTATTTACAATTTTCGAATAATTTTGCGAATAATATATTCAAGTGAAAATATTTATGCTAGAATTTGTTTTAGTTTTAAAACTAATGTTCCGAATTTCGGGAACAGTGAAAATACTTAAAATAATTTAACGATTATCAATGGGGGGAGAAATATGTTTCAAGTAGATTTGAATTGTGATTTAGGGGAGAGTTTTGGTCGCTATAAACTTGGGGAGCAGGAAGAGATTTTGAAATACGTTACATCTGCAAATATTGCCTGCGGTTTTCATGGCGGAGATCCGAGCGTGATGAGAGAAACCGTGAAGATGGCCATTGCCAATGGTGTCAAAATTGGAGCGCATCCTGGTTTGCCGGATTTGAACGGATTCGGGCGAAGAGAAATGGCGATTACTCCTCAAGAAGGATATGACATGGTCGTCTATCAAATTGGTGCATTGCAAGGATTTTTAATGACATTCAATGAAAAAATGCAGCATGTAAAACCCCACGGTGCTCTGTACAATATGGCTGCAAAGGATCCAAAACTTGCCGAAGCGATTGCACAAGCAGTATATGATGTATCCCCATCATTGATATTATTTGGACTTTCCGGCAGTGAATTGACGAAGGCCGGAGAGAAGATTGGTTTACGAACGGCACATGAGGTTTTTGCTGATCGCACGTATCAGGCAGACGGGTCTTTGACTTCTCGATCACAAAAGAATGCGATGATTACAGATCAAGAGCAATCTGTAGCGCAAATAGTGAAAATGGTGACAAAAGGCGTCGTAGTTTCTGAGCAAAAAACAGAAGTTCCGCTGACAGCAGATACTATTTGTATTCACGGTGATGGTGCACATGCACTAGCCTTTGCAAAATATATAAACGAAACACTGATTAAGAACAATATTACTGTAGATGCAATCTGTAATTTGGAGGTTTAATATGAAAAATCCTAAAACTGACGCGACACAAAAAGATGTCAACGTTACCGGGAAAAAGAAGGTAAGTAGAAGTGTTTTACTTGGAGCTGCCTTTTTAATGGCCACATCATCGATTGGTCCTGGCTTCTTGACACAAACTACTGTATTTACACAGCAATTGGCTGCAAGTTTTGCCTTTGTTATTTTAATTTCATTATTATTAGACATCTTTTCACAAATGAATATTTGGAGAATCATTGCCGTTTCCGGATTGCGTGGACAAGAAATTGCCAACAAGGTGTTACCTGGACTGGGCGTTGTTTTGGCAATACTTATCGTAATTGGCGGTTTGGCATTTAATATCGGGAACGTAGCTGGTGCAGGCTTGGGTCTGAATGCCATGCTTGGCTGGGATCCGATTACAGGAGCTGTTGTCAGTGCGATTTTAGCAATCTTTATATTTGTCGTGAAAGAAGCAGGGAAAGCGATGGATAAATTCGCACAAATTGCAGGGATTGTAATGATCCTCCTCATGCTGTACGTGGCATTTACTACATCACCGCCGGTTGGAGAGGCGATTGTGAATACGTTTAAACCGGAGCAGATCAGTATATTTGCTATTGTTACGCTTGTTGGTGGAACGGTAGGGGGATATATTACGTTTGCGGGCGGACACCGTCTATTAGACGCAGGTATTAAAGGTGTTGAATCTTTGCCGGAAGTTACGAAAAGCTCTGTTACAGGGATTCTTGTTACCGGTGTTATGCGTGTGGCATTATTCTTGGCCGTACTTGGAGTAGTATCAAAAGGACTAGCGATCGATCCAGCGAATCCGCCAGCTTCTGTCTTCCAGTTAGCTGCAGGTGACATTGGTTATCGCATGTTTGGTGTAATTATGTGGGCTGCGGCGGTAACATCTGTTGTAGGTGCTGCATATACGTCGGTTTCATTTATCCGAACGTTTCACCCTCTCATTGAGAAATTCCAAAATTGGGTTATCATTGCGTTTATCGTTCTTTCAACAGTAACGTTTGCTTTTGTTGGAAAGCCGGTAACAATCTTGCTTATTGTAGGCGCATTGAATGCCTTTATTTTGCCAATCGGTTTAGGTACATTATTAATTGCTGCACATAAGAAAAATATTGTTGGTACATATAAACATCCGATATGGTTGACGGTTACGGGCGCTTTTGTCGTGGTAATCATGGGTGTTTTAAGTGTCGTGACTTTGATTGAACAAGTACCATTGGTTTTTAAATAAAGGAATAAGAATACAAATTCGGGAGGGGTTTTATGGTGAACTATGGAATGTTAGAGCCGAAAGAAATAAGAGAGTTGATAAGAAAGCAAGAAATTACTGGACCGACTGCAGGAATGTCAAAAGGTAATACACAAGCGAACTTGGTTATTTTAAAAAAGGAACATGCCTTTGACTTTTTGCTTTTCTGTCAGCGGAATCCGAAGTCATGCCCTTTACTGGATGTGACGGAGCCTGGTTCATATATTCCTGCTATGATTGCCGAAAATGCAGATATCCGCAAAGACATCCCGAAATATCGTATTTACCGAGATGGTGTGTTTACAGAAGAAGTGGCAGATATTACGGAGTACTGGGAAGACGATATGGTCGGCTTCCTGATCGGTTGTAGCTTTACATTTGAAACCCCACTGCTTGAAAGCGGTATTCCGATTAGACATATCGAGGAAAACTGTAATGTTCCGATGTACAAAACGAACATTCTGTGTAATAAAGCAGGCATATTCGAGGGGCC
>NZ_JBELZM010000021.1:0-54012 GCF_040273735.1 Solibacillus sp.
AACACGGAAGTTAAGCTCTTTAGCGCCGATGGTAGTTGGGGGCTTCCCCCTGTGAGAGTAGGACGTCGCTTCGCACATGTAAAACCCACTGAGAAATCAGTGGGTTTTTTGTTTTGTTTAAAAACTATTATTACTTATTATTTCAATGCTGACAGTTACAATTATACTTTGGTCAAGGGAAATAATTGAGTTTGTAGCGAAGGAGTCGTTACAACGGCTGATACATTTATTAGTGATAGTGATGAAAGTAGTAATTCATTTAACAACTTTAAGTAATCAATAATGGGTTTATTATTAGCTAACAAAACAACGTTAACTAATAGTATCAATGGTGGTCTGAAAGATGGAGGAGCCTTATAATAGAAGGACAAAGAAAATGAGGTGAACGTGGTGAACAATGATCGACCAATCGTTCAAGCATTAAAAAAGTTTGTTGCGGATGACCCGCATTCTTTTCATGTGCCTGGGCATAAAAACGGGTTGCTGTCGAATTTGCCGAATGAAATTAAACAGGCATTAAAATATGATGTAACCGAACTGACAGGGCTGGATGACTTCCATCATCCAGAAGAGGCTATTCACCAGGCAGAGCAGCTCCTCGCATCTACATATGGGGCAAGTCGGAGTTTCTTTTTAGTGAATGGCTCAACAGTTGGAAACTTGGCAATGATCTATGCAACATGTGAAAAAGGAGATACAGTACTTGTTCAAAGAAATGCACATAAATCTATTTTTCATGCATTGGAACTTGTAGGAGTGAATCCTGTATATGTTTCGCCAAAGTGGGATATAAAAAGTCAGACAGCGGGTTGTATCGATCTGGAGACATTAGAGCAAGCGGTAGCGTGCTATCCCCATGCGAAAGCTGCTATTTTTACGTATCCGACTTATTACGGGGTGACAGCAAAAGATTTGGCGGAACAAATTAAATTGTGCCACGCATATAAGATTCCTGTTCTAGTTGATGAGGCACATGGGGCACATTTAACCGTTTCGGAGGATCTGCCCGCTTCAGCATTGGAGCTAGGTGCAGATATTGTTGTCCAGTCTGCACATAAAACATTACCCGCTATGACAATGGCTTCCTTTTTACATATGAAATCATCGTTAGTAAGCGAGCAGAAAGTAAACCGCTATTTACGTATGTTACAATCGAGTAGTCCATCGTATGTATTATTAGCATCCCTTGACGATGCAAGAAATTATGTGGCGAATTATACGGAAGCTGATTATGCGTATCTTATGGAGAAACGCCAGCAATTTATTGAGTCTTTGACAATGGTTACGGATTTACAGGTTGTTGAAGTGAATGATTCATTAAAACTATTAGTCCGTGCTCCGGGTTATACAGGATTTCAATTAAAAGAAGCATTGGAAAAATTGCATGTATATGTAGAGTTGGCAGATGCAAAACAAGTGCTCTTAATTTTACCGTTATTAAAGCAGGAAGACTCTTATTCAATTACGGATTTATGTAACCGTATGAAAGAGGTATATACACATTTAAAAAACTTCCCGAGCATTGAAAATACAAATGAAATTGAAAGCTTCGAAACAATAACAATTACACAACCCGAGTATAGCTTTGAGGAAATAGAGAAGGCAGAGAAAGAATGGGTTCCCTACATCCGAGCTATTGGACGAATTGCAGCTACAACAATTATTCCGTATCCTCCTGGAATTCCATTACTCGTACAAGGTGAAAAAATTACGGGAGCCCAAATTAGTCAGTTAGAGGAGCTTCTTGGTATCGGGGCAATGTTCCAGGGAGATCACCGATTACAGGATAAATTAATACAAGTCATAATATAGATGCAGGGAGAATATAAAAATGCAAAGGAATTTATTTATTACGTTTGAAGGCGGGGAAGGTGCCGGAAAAACGAGTGTATTAAAAGCAATTGGTGAGCGTTTAAAAGAAAAAAGTATTGAAGCATTACTAACACGTGAGCCAGGCGGTATTGAAATCGCCGAGAAAATCCGGGCAGTTATTTTAGATCCGGCACATACAGAAATGCATGAGCGTACAGAGGCATTATTATATGCTGCAGCACGGGCACAGCATTTCTATAAAAAAATTGCGCCTGCATTGGAAGAAGGAAAGCACGTATTATGCGATCGTTTTATTGACTCGTCATTGGCATATCAGGGCTATGCACGGGAAATCGGAGTCGATGATGTACTTTCTATTAATGAATTTGCGATAGGAAAGCGACTTCCGGATGTAACGATTTTCTTTAATATTGCACCTGAAAAAGGATTAGCGCGTATTCATGCGACACGCAGTGATGAAATTAACCGACTAGATTCTGAAGGATTGGCATTTCACAAAAAAGTATATGAAGGGTACGAAGAAGCAATGAGACGATACCCGGAGCGCTTTAAAATGGTGAATGCCGACCAGCCTATCGAAATGGTGATAGAAGAAGTATGGGGGATTTTAAATCAGTTATTAGGGTAAAAGTAAATGAAGTGTACCTTTTGTTTATGATATAATAGAGGAACCAATTCAATGAAGGGGTGAGTACGGATGAAGTTAGTAGTAGCAGTAGTGCAAGATCAAGATAGCAACCGCTTATCGAATGCATTAACAAAAAACAACTATCGTGCGACAAAATTAGCGAGTACAGGTGGGTTTTTACGATCGGGGAATACGACATTTTTAATAGGTACGGATGATTCTTTAATTCCAAAGTTATTAGATATTATTCGTGAAAACTGTCGATCACGTGAGCAAATGGTTGCTCCTGTATCTCCAATGGGGGGGAACGCAGATTCTTACATCCCGTACCCTGTTGAAGTTGAAGTTGGAGGAGCGATTGTATTTGTATTACCAATCGAACAATTCCATCATTTTTAATTTCTTTCAACAAACTGAAAGGAGTTAATGTCCCAATCGGTATTGGTAAATTCGTGCAGCCATCATTATTGCGCGTATAAAGCCGAGTTCGGTAGTAAGTATAGTGGGGCGTTATTTTTGGAGGCGAATGGTAAATGAAGATTAATCAAGATCTCCGCACAAATTTGAATGCGAATCGCAATGATTTGCGACCGGCAAATCAAAACGGAAATCGCTTTGGTGACATGATTATAAAGCAAGAGTCGAAAATGCAGTCAGAGCAGCTCACGAGGTTAATGGGTGATATATCTACAGCGGGAGACCGAGTAGCACGATCACGGAATTTACGTGAATTAGCACGCTTTAAAATGCTTGTGAAACGTTTTTTACAGGAAGCAGTAGATTATGGGCTTGAGACGAAGCAATCACATACATGGAACCGTTTTGGAGAAGGTCGCCGCTTAAAAATTGTTGAAACAATTGATGAGCGTCTTGTCGAATTGGCAGAAGATATTTTAAATGAAGAAAAAGAGTCTATTGAGCTATTAGCGAAAATTGGCGAGATTAAGGGACTTTTAATAAATCTGTATATGTAAAAAATGCCCGTGTCTTTGTTGTGCACTAGACACGGGCATTTTTCCAAGTAGAATATATATTGTTTGAATTGTACATAGGGCATTCAAATAAATAGAAGCAGGAAATGAAAAAGGTGAGGGAATTGACACGAACTATTGAAGAGCTTACGAAGCTGCAACCTGTAGTGATGAAGCAACTACAAACAATTGTAGATAAAAATCGTTTAGCACATGCCTATATATTTGAAGGTGAAAAAGGTACGGGTAAACGAGATGTCGTCTCTTTTTTTATGAAACTTCTTCTTTGCGGAAATTTGTCAGAAAATGTTCCATGTGAAACATGTCGAAATTGCAGACGAGTTGATTCGGGAAATCATCCGAATATTTGGCAAGTAGAGCCTGATGGACAATTTATTAAAATTAATCAAATAAGAGATTTAGTTGCTGAAATGAAGATGACAGGTGTAGAGGAAGGCAAGAAAATTTATGTGCTTCATCATGCGGATAAATTAAATATTGCTTCTGCTAATATGCTTTTAAAGTTTTTAGAAGAACCGGACGGACAGGTTGTGGCCATTTTATTAACTGAGCAAATCCAATCTATCATTCCGACGATTCGTTCTCGTTGTCAGCATATTAAATTTGCTAAAGCGCCTCGTACTACGCTGATGGATCAGCTGGTAGAACGGGGAATTACAAATTCAATGGCATCGACAACAAGCATGGTGACAAATGATCTTCAAACAGCTATTGCACTTGCAAACGATGAGCAATTTGTACTTGCACGAAAAACAGTGTTAAAATTATTAGAGATTGTTCATCAAAATGTTCATGAAGCACTATTATATATTCATGAAGAATGGCTTCCACTCTTCAAAGAAAAAGAAGATATGGAGCTAGCACTGGATTTGCTGCTGTTTGCGTACCGTGATATTGTAGCGATTAAAGCGAACCAGCAAGCAAAGTGCACGTATCCCGATATGTATCAACGATTTAATGATATGGCACTCGTATTGACATATGAAAAGCTGTCACGCCAAATGCAGTCTATTTTGCAGGCCCGCACAAATTTAAATCGTAATATGAATCGTACGTTATTGATGGAACAGCTTATGCTGAATCTTCAGGAGGGGTATACATTTGTATAATGTAGTCGGAGTTCGCTTTAAAAAAGCGGGTAAAATATATTATTTTGATCCAGCCGCTTATATTTTGGAAGTTGGCGAATATGTAATTGTTGAAACTGCTCGGGGAATTGAATATGGCAAAGTCGTTGTACCAATGCGACAAGTCGGGGAGAATGATGTTGTTTTACCATTAAAACAAGTAGTTCGACCAGCCGATGAACGTGATCGTTTCCAGGTAGAAGAAAATACTATTGAGTCAAAACGTGCATTTGAATTAGCGAATACGAAAATTGTTGAGCATTCATTGGATATGAAGCTCGTTGACGTTGAATATACATTTGATCGCAATAAAATTATTTTTTATTTTACAGCAGAAGGGCGTGTAGATTTCCGGGAATTAGTAAAGGATTTAGCTAGTGTATTCCGTACGCGAATCGAGCTACGTCAAATTGGTGTTCGCGATGAAGCGAAATTGCTTGGCGGAATTGGTCCATGTGGAAGAATGCTTTGCTGTTCAACATTTTTAGGTGACTTTGAGCCTGTGTCGATTAAAATGGCAAAGGACCAGAATTTATCGCTGAATCCGACAAAAATCTCCGGGTTATGCGGACGTTTAATGTGTTGTCTAAAATACGAAAATGATGATTATGAAATTGCAAAAGAAGGTATGCCAGACATCGGTGATTTATCAATGACACCAGAAGGCGAAGGCAAAGTCGTCGGATTAAATGTATTAGAGCGACTCATTCAAGTATATTTGACGAAGCAGGAGCGTATGGTTGAATATACGCTTGAAGAGCTTATGCAATATGAGAAAAATCTGATATAGATAGAAATTAATGGGGTGGCTTGAGTGAAGGACCGTAATTTTTTGGATACTGTTATGGAGTTCGAACAACAGCTTGAATCAATGCAACAGCAATTTAGCGCACTTAAGCAATTTGTTGCGCATATGATGGAGGAGCATCAGACGCTTCAAACAGAAAACCTTCACCTACGTACGCGCTTAGAAGAACTTTTAGCGAATGAAGCAACTGCAAGTAAACGAGTAGAAGAGCTGAAAAAAGAACCAGTAGATATTGGCGAAGGGTACGATAATTTAGCAAGGCTTTATAATGAAGGTTTCCATGTATGTCATGTGCATTTTGGAAGCTCACGTAAAGGTGAAGATTGTTTGTTCTGTCTATCATTTTTAAATAAACAAAATGGTTAAAAACAAAAGGCTGAATCTGCTAAAGTAGATATCAGTCTTTTGTTTAGAAAAGACTGATTAAAATAGCAGTTAAGTGGAGGATTTAATAGTGGAACAATGGTTGAAGGATGATGAACGATTAGATTATTTACTGGCGGAAGATTTACGAATTATTCAAAGCCCATCCGTCTTTTCGTTCTCATTGGATGCAGTATTACTGGCGCGGTTTGTACAAGTCCCGAAAAATAAAGGACATATTATTGATTTATGTTCAGGCAATGGGGTAATCCCACTCTTTTTGAGTGCGCGGACAAATGCAAAAATTACAGGTGTAGAATTACAGCCGCGGTTGCATGATATGGCCACACGCAGTATCGCATACAATAACTTGGCACAACAGATCGACATGCAGCTTGGAGATGTGAAAGATGCTCCTGGAACACTTGGTATCGAAAAATATGATGTTGTGACATGTAATCCTCCTTATTTTTTGGCACATGAGTTGAGCGAAAAAAATACGAGCGAGCATTATGCAATTGCTAGGCATGAGCTGTATTTAACGCTTGATGAGGCAATCGAAGCAACAAGCCGTCTATTAAAACAAGGCGGAAAGGCGGCATTTGTACACAGACCAGGTAGGCTTTTGGATATTGTTAGTGCAATGCGAGCAAATCGACTGGAGCCAAAGCGCATTCAGTTTGTTTATCCAAAACGGGGGAAAGAAGCAAATACATTACTAATTGAAGCAATTAAAGACGGCAAGCCGGATTTAAAAGTATTGCCACCATTATACGTATATGAAGATAATAATGAGTATACGCCAGAAGTGAGGGCACTTTTATATGGAGAAGGAAACTAAACATTACTTTTATGTGGTAGAGTGTAGTGATGCTACACTATATGCAGGCTATACGAATAATTTAGAGAAGCGAATAGCAACACATAATGCAGGTAAAGGGGCAAAATATACACGTGCACGCGGACCGGTAACGTGTATTTATTTTGAAACATTTGAAACAAAACAGCAGGCAATGTCCGCCGAATATGCATTTAAACAACTAAAGCGTCCCCAAAAAATAAAGTATATAAGGAGTGCTACAGATGAACTCACAAAAAAGTAGCCAGCATGAACAAGGGAGCTGTCTATACTTAGTAGCAACACCAATTGGCAATTTAGAAGATATGACGATGCGTGCACTGCGCATTTTAAAAGAAGTCGATATTATTGCTGCAGAAGATACGCGCAATACGAAAAAGCTATGTAATTATTTCGATATTCAAACACCGCTTATTAGTTATCATGAGCATAATATTGAAGTAGGCGGCGAGAAACTGCTTGGCTATTTGCAAGAAGGAAAATCCATTGCACTGGTAAGTGATGCAGGTTTACCTTGTATTTCGGATCCTGGTGCAGATATTGTCGTAAAAGCAATTGCTGAAGGATTTGCTGTCGTACCAATCCCTGGAGCCAATGCCGCTTTAACTGCTTTAATTGCATCCGGTCTTTCTCCCCAGCCGTTTTATTTCTTCGGCTTTTTAAAACGAAATAAAAAGGAACGCAGAGAACAGCTGGAAAAATTGTCGAAGCGAGAAGAGACACTGATCTTTTATGAAGCACCACATCGTTTGAAGGAAACATTGAAAGACTTACAGCTTGTATTAGGTGACCGCAAAATTACACTGGCACGGGAATTAACAAAGAAATTCGAAGAGTTTTTGCGAGGCACAATAGAAGAAGCGATCATTTGGGCAAGTGAAAATGAAATTCGCGGTGAATTTTGTATCGTGCTGGAAGGAAATACTTCCGGTGAAATCGATGAAGAAGAAGAAGCTTACTGGACAACAATGTCATTGGATGAGCATGTTACTTATATAATAGAAGAAACTCAATTATCTTCAAAAGAAGCCATTAAAGAAGTAGCCAAATTACGAAACATACCAAAACGTGATGTTTACCAGGCGTATCACCAATAAAAAAGCGTTGAAAAGTCAACATACTTTTCAACGCTTTTTACATTTGGTAAAATAATACTTTACTTTACATAAACTAGTGAACGCGTAACCGCTTCAGTTGTTTAAATAAGTGATATTATTTTTTTAGGTTATCTTGAATTTCTTTCATTAACGCTTCTGCACCTTCAGAAGACAAGATTAGTTTACCGCCTACTAAACGCATGTTTTCATCAGAAACTTCACCAGTTACTGCACATGTCATGTTAGGCATGTATTTTTTCAAGATGATTTTGTCGTCATCCACATAGATTTCTAAAGCGTCTTTTTCAGCAATACCTAATGTACGGCGTAATTCGATTGGAATTACTACACGTCCTAATTCGTCTACTTTACGTACGATACCTGTTGATTTCATATTAATACTTCCTCCTATATAATAAAAAGTTATTTAAATTCGTCAAAATTCGACATTCATCCTGATCTAGTTAAAATCATAACAATTAATACCATAAACGTCAATAAATTAGTATTCATATTTTCTTCATTTAAGAAACTTTTTTGTCATATTTGTACTTTTTAAGGAAATTATAAAAAAAACTTATCATTTAATATTTAGAATAGTCGGAAAGATTTAACCAATTACCAACATTTAGTTATCGATTTTTCGACAAAACTGAAATCCAATAAACTTTCATTGAAACAATTTTCGTACTTCGTTAGAATAAGGATTATACTTTAACAAACAAATGGAGGCACTTTCGTGAGTGAACAACAAACATTCTATATAACAACCCCTATTTATTACCCGAGTGGAAAATTCCATATCGGTACTGCATATACGACGGTTGCATCTGATGCAATAGCGCGGTATAAGCGTTTAAAAGGCTTTGATGTGCGCTTTTTAACAGGCATGGATGAACACGGACAAAAAATTCAGGAAAAAGCACAAGAAGCCAATATGCATCCGCAAGATTATGTAAATGAAATTGCAGAAGGTGCCAAAAAATTATGGAATACTATGGATATTTCCTATAATGACTTTATTCAAACAACTGAAACGCGTCATACAGATTCTGTAGAGAAAATTTTCCAGAAATTTTTAGACAATGGTGACATTTACAAAGGCGAATATGAAGGACTATATTGTGTACCTTGTGAGTCTTATTATACCGAGACGCAATTAGTCGATGGAAAGTGCCCGGATTGTGGACGTGATGTGCAAAAGGTTAAAGAAGAGTCATACTTCTTTAATATGAAGAAATACGCAGATCGCCTACTTGCTTATTATGAAAATAATTTAGAGTTTATCGAGCCGGAATCTCGCAAAAATGAAATGATCAATAACTTTATTAAACCAGGGCTGGAAGATTTGTCTGTTTCCCGTACATCATTTGACTGGGGGATTAAAGTACCAGGCAATCCGAAACATGTCATTTACGTATGGGTAGATGCATTATCGAACTATATTACTTCTTTAGGATACGGTTCTGACAATGAAGAGCTATTCAATAAATATTGGCCGGCGGATGTCCATGTAGTAGGGAAAGATATTGTTCGCTTCCATACAATTTATTGGCCGATTTTCTTAATGGCATTGGATTTACCATTACCAAAGAAAATTTTTGCACATGGTTTCATTATGATGAAAGATGGAAAAATGTCGAAATCTAAAGGTAATGTTGTGTATCCTGAAATGTTAATCGAGCGATATGGTTTGGATGCAACACGTTATTTCCTTTTACGTGAGCTGCCATTTGGTCAAGATGGTGTATTTTCACCTGAATCATTCGTCGAGCGTACAAACTTCGATTTGGCAAACGATTTAGGAAACCTTTTAAACAGAACAGTCTCCATGATGAATAAGTATTTCGATGGGGTAATTCCTACTGAAAATTTGGAAGCGACACAATTTGATGCAGCATTAAAAGAACATGCTGAGAATGTACGTGTTAGATATGAAGAAAGTATGGAAAAAATGCAGTTTAGTGTCGTTCTTTCTGAATTATGGTCATTAGTTTCACGTACGAATAAATATATCGATGAAACATCTCCTTGGGTATTGGCAAAAGAGGAAGCCGACAAAAACAAACTTGCTGCTGTTATGAATAATTTGGCAGAGAGCTTACGTCATATTGCAGTTATGATTCAGCCTTTCATGACAAATGCGCCAAAACAAATTATTGAACAGTTAGGTCTTGATGAAAAATCATTACAATGGGACACAATTGAAACATTCGGTAATGTTATACCAAAAAACATAAAAGTTGCTGAAAAAGGAACACCGATCTTCCCGCGTCTTGATACAGAAGTGGAAGTAGCTTACATTCGTGAACAAATGCAAAGCTCTGTAAAAACAGTACAGGAAGAGGAAACGACAACAGTTGAAGCACCGGATACGGAAGAAATTACAATTGATGATTTCATGAAAGTAGATTTACGTGTTGCAACAGTATTGGCATGTGAACCAGTAGCAAAAGCCAAGAAATTATTAAAGCTGAAGGTTGATTTAGGTTATGAACAACGTCAAGTTGTTTCAGGTATTGCCGAGCATTATAAACCGGAAGAACTTATCGGTAAAAAGGTAATTGTCGTTGCCAATTTAAAACCTGTTACATTACGCGGCGAATTATCTCAAGGGATGATTTTAGCAGGCTCACATGATGGAGTTTTAACGTTGGCTACTGTTGACCCGAAATTAGCAAATGGTGCACAAGTGAAGTAATGTCAAGAGTCTGTTGGAACAGAAATGTTCAACAGACTTTTTCATTATTTGACAAATAGTGTAAAGATAAACTATTTCAATATAATTTATATATGGTTGAAAAAGGATGATGTGTGGTTTTTTTACACTTCATCTCCCGATATTTAACACTTATACAATAATAAATATGTATTTTGTAACCTATATGTAATAATACTGAAAACTAAGAAATATGATCTATAAGTACAATACACGATAGGAGAAATGAATATGAGCACATTCATAGATACACATGTCCATTTAAACGCAGATCAGTATGATGAAGATTTACAGGAAGTAATTGACCGCGCTATTGAAGCTAATGTAGAAAAGATGGTTGTAATCGGCTTTGACAAAAAAACAATTGAACGTGCGATGCAACTAGTAGAGGATTACGATTTTATTTATGCAGTAATTGGTTGGCACCCGGTAGATGCAGTTGATTGTACAGATGAGTATTTAAACTGGATCGAACAACTGGCAAAGCACCCTAAAGTTGTCGGAATCGGTGAGACAGGGCTGGATTATTACTGGGATAAATCTCCGAAAGATGTTCAACAGTATTGGTTCCGTAAGCAGATCCAGTTGGCAAAAAAACTCGAATTACCAATTATTATTCATAATCGTGATGCAGCAGGGGATGTTGTGCGGATTCTACAAGAGGAAGACGCAGCAGCTGTTGGCGGGATTATGCATTGTTTCGGTGGTAGTGTTGAAACAGCTCGCGAATGCATAAACATGAACTTCATGATTAGTCTTGGAGGGCCTGTAACATTTAAAAATGCACGTCAGCCAAAAGAAGTCGCGGCAGAAATTCCGCTGGAGCACTTGCTCATTGAAACTGATGCGCCGTATTTAGCCCCACATCCATTTCGAGGAAAACGAAATGAGCCGGCATTCGTTACATTGGTGGCAGAGGAGATTGCCCGTCTGAAACAATTACCTGTGGAAGAAGTTGCTAATAAAACAACGGAAAATGCAAAGCGCTTTTTTAAAATTCAATGATAAAAATATTAAAATAACGGTAGAAATTAATTAAGGATTTTTACGTTAGGATTGATTTTCAAAGTGCAAAAAGTACATGAAGATAAGTCGCCTCCAATACTAGTTGCAGTACGAGTTCAAGCAAGATGCCCAATTTTTGATAAATTCTTTTTTATTGACAGTAAGAAAACTAGTACGTATAATCCAACTTTGTATTAAGGAGGCGTTATTTTCATGTCAAATCAATCCATGAAAAGCCAGTTCTTAGGATCATTGAGGAGTAAGCAAACAGGGGTCCGAATTCTTTCTGTAGTCCTGTTTGTATCTGTAATTGCATTTGTTCTATACCACGGAACTAAAACTCCCGTTATGTTAACAGCAGACGGAGAGACCACAAAAATTTATACACACGCAACTACGGTTGATGAGCTACTTACAGCTCAAAATATAGATTATACAAAATATGATAAAGTATCACCCTCACTGAGTACCAGTATTGATAGTGGAATGTCAATAGAATGGGAACAGGCAAAAGAAGTAATAATTTCAGTTGATGGAAATCAGTCTAAAGTTTGGACAACTGAAAATGTAGTGAAGAACATTTTGGAAGAAGCAAATATTGAAGTAACAGAGCATGATCTTATATCACAAAGCTTAGATACAGAAGTAGGAGCCGATAACAAAATCGATATTCAAAAAGCGTTTCAGTTAACGCTTGTCGATGGCAAAAAAGAGAGACAAGTATGGTCCACTTCGACTACGGTCGCTAACTTTTTAAAACAACAAGAGGTTCAATTAGGTGAATCGGATCGTGTCGAGAAAGGTTTGGAGGAAGTTATCGCTCCAAATGATAAAATCGCAGTTGTTCGCGTAGAAAAGGTTACCGATGTAGTGGAAGAATCAGTAGATTTCGCAGTTGAAAAGAAAAATGATTCTTCTTTATTAAAGGGCAAGGAAAAGGTTGTTTCAGAAGGTAAAAAAGGTAAGGTAGAGCGTACATACTCTATCGTTAAAGAGAATGGTAAAGTCGTTACGAAAAAGCTTGCTTCTGAAAAAGTAATTAAAAAACCAAAAACAAAAGTTGTATCTGTAGGGACAAAAGTTGTCACTGCAAATGTTTCCCGATCTAGTGAACCAAGTTCAGGGAAAGAGTTTTATGTAACTGCAACAGCATATACACCAAATTGTGCAGGCTGCTCGGGTATTTCGGCAGCAGGTCTTAACCTGCGCGCAAATCCGGATATGAAGGTCATTGCAGTAGACCCTAAAGTTATTCCATTAGGAACAAAAGTATGGGTTGAAGGCTACGGAAATGCTGTAGCTGCTGATACAGGCGGTGCAATAAAAGGTAAAAAAATTGATGTTTTAGTACCGACAACGTCCAAAGCCAAAAGCTGGGGACGTAAAAAAGTACGTATTAAGGTACTGAATTAAATTTTATCTCCATTCAGCAAATCCTTCTGATATTGAAAGAGAAGCGGCAAGTACAGAAAACACTCACCTTTTCAGGTGGGTGGTGCATGCTTGTTTTGTTCGTTTCAACTGGGATTTTAAACGTTGCTGAATGAAGAGGAACTCCTGGGCTGATGCAACAGACTTTCTATAGGGACAATGAAGTGTCAGCCTTCAAACGTCATATGTTGCAACAACGGCGGACTGACTCACATTTACATGCCTAAAAAAACTGGAGACAATTATACCGAGACGTAATTGATTATTCAGTTGTATGATATTAAATCAACATTCCAAAATGTATACCGGCTTTCTCGCTTTTTGACTGATGGCGAGGGAGCTTTTTTCATTGAAGTTAGCACAGCGGTAACAAAGTGCAATCTATGGTAAAATAGCGAAAGACTAAGTTAGAAATGAGGAACGTTTCTTGGATATACAAGAGATTATTGTTGTTGAAGGAAAAGATGATACAACAGCGATTAAGCGTGCGACAGGAGCAGATACTATAGAAACAAACGGTTCTGCAATCTCAGATGAAGTACTGCGCCGTATTGGACATGCCCAGAAAAAGAGAGGCGTCATTGTATTTACGGACCCTGATTACCCAGGCCGCCGTATTCGCGCGATTATAGAAGAGCGGATACCAGGTGTGAAGCATGCGTTTTTAGCAAAGGCGAAAACAATTGCCAAAAACGGCAAAGGTTTAGGGATTGAACACGCAAATGATGAGGATATCCGTGAAGCATTAAGCAATGTCTATACATTGGCGGATTCCCAAATTGAAGAAACTATTACACTGGAAGATTTAATGACAGCCAAACTGATAGGACACCCGCAATCAAAAAAGCGTCGGGACCAGTTAGGGGAAATTTTAAATATAGGAATGACAAATGGTAAACAGCTTCATAAACGATTGATGATGTTTCAAATAACAATCGAGCAGTTTGCAGAAGCAATTTCGCAATTAGATCAGGAGGATATGCATGTATAAAGACATTGCCACACCGGTACGTACAAAAGAAATCTTAGAAAAATACGGATTCTCATTTAAAAAGAGCTTAGGGCAAAACTTTTTAATCGACCCGAATATATTACGTAATATCGTCAGTCACGCTAATTTAACAGAAAATAGTGGAGCGATTGAAGTTGGACCTGGGATAGGTGCATTGACAGAACATTTGGCCCGTGAAGCAAAAAAAGTCGTATCGTTTGAAATCGATCAACGCCTTTTACCTGTTTTGGAGGATACATTAAGTCCTTATGAAAATGTGAAGATTGTCCATTCGGATATTTTAAAAGCGGATGTTGCACAAGTAATTGAAACAGAAATGCCAGGTATTGAAGATATTATGGTCGTGGCCAATTTACCTTATTATGTAACAACACCGATTTTAATGAAGCTTTTAAATGATCGTTTACCGATTCGCGGCTTTGTCGTGATGATGCAGAAGGAAGTAGCGGACCGTATTACCGCAAAACCGGGCACGAAGGCATATGGATCTTTATCAATTGCAATTCAGTATTACGTAACAGCAGAAATCGCTATGGTTGTGCCGAAAACGGTATTTATGCCACAGCCAAATGTAGATTCGGCAGTCATCCGCTTAATTAAATATGATAATCCTCCGGTGAAAGTAATTGACGAGGACTTCTTATTTGAAGTATCCCGTGCTTCGTTTGCACAACGTCGTAAAACAATTTTAAATAATTTACAAAACGGACTTGTTAATGGTAAGCAAAATAAAGAGCTTATCCTTCAAGCATTAGAAGAAGCCGGAATTGAACCATCACGTCGTGGTGAAACATTGTCAATTCAAGAATTTGGGAAATTAGCGGACTGCTTATATCCTAACTTTTGTGTACGACAATAAAGTGAATTTCACATTAAAAAAATTTAAGAAATCTTAAGAAAAAAGTTGACGACTTTGAATCACGGTGATAAAATATTATATTTTATTGACATTTTAATTACATCATGGTATACTATTTTTTAGTGAGGTGTATGCGAAAATGCCAAAAACGTTAGCAGACATTAAAAAATCATTGGATAGTCATTTGGGTAAACGTTTGCAATTAAAAGCAAATGGTGGTCGCAAGAAAACAATTGAATGCGAAGGCGTCTTAAGTGACACTTACCATGCAGTGTTCGTTATTGAACTAAAGCAGGAAGATAATGCGTGCAAGCGCGTATCTTACAGTTACACAGATATACTTACCGAAGCAGTAGAGATTACTTTTTTAGATGATGCTGTAGCTACCATCAAATAGTTTTTCTAGTACTTATTTTAATATTTTTAAAAAAGCGCTCATTTAAAGTGAGTGTTTTTTTCTTTTTTGCACATGCTAAAAGCGTCAACGAAAAGGAGGTTTTTTGCATGGCAAGACAAAAAATCATGTCGAGTCGTCTAAAGGAAGAGATTGCAAAGGAACTTGGATTTTACGACGTAGTTCAACGTGAGGGTTGGGGCGGTATTAAAGCCCGTGATGCAGGAAACATGGTAAGACGTGCGGTTGAAATGGCTCAGGAAAACTTAGCTAAACAATCGCAGAATAACCAAAAATAAGTTGACACAAAGATGGCACCATCGTAGGTTCTCGCTTACGGTGGTGTTATTTTGATTGCAGGAAAGCGATTTACTTAATCATTGGAATATCTTACTACTGAATTGTCCGGCATGCACTTATTTACGAATAATTTGCGAAGAAAAGTGAATGTTTTCGTGCATAATACAAGGCTTCCGTATGGTAAAATAGGGGCAATAGAATTTTAATCGCGTATTACATATTATGCGTGCCTTATACAGTAGGAGGAATTTTCAATGTTATACGTAAAAGCACCCGCAAAAATTAACTTAACACTCGATGTGCTTTATAAACGTCCGGATCATTATCATGAAGTGGAAATGATTATGACAACGGTCGATTTGGCCGATCGAATTGGACTGGAATCACGAGCAGACGGCCAGATTAAAATTGTTTCGACAGATAATTTTGTTCCGGATGATCAGCGGAATTTTGCTTACCAGGCAGCAGAGCTTTTAAAAAATACATACGGTATTAAAGAAGGCGTAACCATTTCAATTGAGAAGCAAATTCCTATAGCTGCGGGTCTAGCGGGTGGAAGCAGCGATGCAGCGGCTACATTGCGCGGTTTAAATGAACTTTGGGATCTAAATTTAACGTTGGACGAGCTTGCGGAACATGGAGCGAAAATTGGTTCTGACGTATCATTCTGCGTTTATGGCGGTACAGCTTTGGCAACAGGGCGCGGGGAAAAGATTAAAGAACTATCCCCGCCTCCAACTTGCTGGGTCGTTTTGGCCAAGCCGAAAATAGGCGTATCGACAGCGGATGTATATGGTGGGCTGAATATTGAAGGTCTACAGCATCCAAACACGAAAGAAATGATTAAGGCGATTGAAACGGAAGATTATGAGCTAATGTGCAATTCACTTGGAAATGTTTTGGAAACTGTAACATTTAAGCTTCATCCGGAAGTTATAACAATTAAAGAACAAATGCAGCGCTTTGGTGCGGACGCAGTTCTAATGAGCGGCAGTGGTCCGACAGTATTTGGTCTAGTGGAGAATGAAGCACGCGTCAGCCGCATTTATAATGGATTACGTGGTTTTTGTGAGGAAGTTTATGTAGTACGTATGTTAGGGGAACGAAATCCACTTGCATAAATACGTATAATTATGGTAATTTGACTATTAAATATTCGTATTTAAATAATTAATGTTTAGGAGAGGGTCGCATGAAATGGAAGCGCAGTGAACGCCTTGTAGATATGACTTATTACCTACTCGAGCATCCACATCAGTTGATCCCGCTAACTTATTTTTCTGAGCTTTACAGTTCTGCAAAGTCTTCGATTAGTGAAGATTTAACAATTGTAAAGGAAACATTCGAGGAAAAAGGAATTGGGCTTTTAATTACCGTACCTGGTGCAGCAGGCGGTGTTAAATATATCCCTAAAATGGCGGAACAAGAAGTTCGTGATATAATTGGGGAATTTATGGGAGAACTTAGTCAATCCGATCGACTATTACCAGGTGGCTATTTATTTATGACGGATCTTTTAGGAAATCCGGAATTAATGAATCGCGTAGGTAAAGTATTTGCGAGCGTGTTTGCAGATCGTCAAATTGATGTCATTATGACCGTAGCGACAAAGGGGATATCAATTGCACATGCGATTGCAAGACATTTAAATGTCCCGGTTGTTGTTGTACGTCGTGACAGCAAAGTGACTGAAGGTTCAACGGTGAGTATTAATTATGTATCAGGATCTTCTCGTCGTATTCAAACGATGGTTTTATCAAAACGTAGTATGAAAAGTGGCCAGCGTGTATTAATAACCGACGACTTTATGAAAGTCGGTGGCACGATGAATGGTATGAAGAACTTACTGGAAGAATTCGAATGTGAGTTGGCAGGTATCGCTGTATTAGTAGAAGCACAGCATGCTGATGTTACATTAGTAGATGATTACTATTCTTTAGTAAAACTACAGGAAGTAAATGAGAAAGATCGCACAATTGCATTAAGTGAAGGTAATTTTTTTCAAAAGGAGAGAAATTAAAATGAAAACAGTTTCAACAACAAATGCACCAGCAGCAATCGGTCCATATGCACAAGGTATTGTAGTAAATAACATGTTTTATTCTTCAGGCCAAATACCATTGACAGCTTCAGGGGAACTTGTAGAAGGCGATATCGAAATACAGACAAACCAAGTTTTCGAAAACTTAAAAGCTGTTTTAGCAGCAGCCGGTTCTTCTTTAAACCAAGTAGTTAAAACAACAGTATTTATGAAAGATATGAATGATTTCGCTATAATGAATGAAGTGTATGCAAGTCATTTCGGTGAGCACAAGCCAGCTCGTTCGGCAGTAGAAGTTGCTCGTTTACCAAAAGATGTGAAAGTTGAAATTGAAGTCATTGCATTAGTAAAATAATAATTTCTTAGTCCTAATTTTGAATAATATTGTTTATAGCTTGAATCCACGGCTTTCTAATTTTAGAAAAGACGTGGATTTTTTTTACTAAAAAAATATTTTGACTCTATTTACAGCAGTTATTAAGAAAATTCTCGTAAATAAGTAGAATATTTAGTTTATTTTAATAATTATAAAAATTGTAGATAGAAAAAAATTACATTATATTGTATTCTATTGATAAATGATGTATTTTTAGAAATTTACTGGATAATAGAAGGAATATAATCTTTCATCCCGAATACTAAAAATTACACATCAAACTACAGGGGGTATAAATAATGGAAGTAACTGACGTAAGACTACGACGTGTTCAAACAGAAGGACGTATGCGTGCAATTGCCTCAATTACGCTAGATGATGAATTTGTCATTCATGATATTCGTGTAATTGATGGAAATACTGGTTTATTTGTAGCTATGCCTAGCAAAAGAACACCAGATGGCGAATTCCGCGATATTGCACATCCGATTAATTCGAATACGCGTAATAAAATTCAAGAAATCGTTTTGGAAGCTTTCCATGCATCTGCTGAGGAAAATACAGAGGAAAATTTAGAGCTTGTAGAAGTGAATGTTTAATATTAATTAGGGTCACTCATATGAGGGGGCTCTTTTTTTTGTGAATTATTTTATATGCAGAAATGTTCTATAACAGAAAAGGAAAAACAACAATAAGGACGGAAATATACTGATTATTTACTTTTTAACGTAAAATTTTGCTGAATTAGTACACAAAAGAAAATGTGTCAAACTATTATAGATATTTTAAATACAAACATTTGTCAAGTCTGAATACCTTGAAAAGATTATGAAATTGCTTTATAGTCATAAGAGAAAATGAGCTAAATTGGAGGACTTGTAATATGACGAATATTTTTGCGGTCGTGCTAGCGGCTGGTCAAGGTACACGAATGAAGTCCAAATTATATAAAGTGCTTCACCCAGTATGCGGAAAGCCAATGGTGGAACATGTAATCGACCATATCAGCTCATTAAATGTTGAGCGTGTCGTAACTGTTGTAGGACATGGTGCAGAGCTGGTAAAAGAAACACTTGGAAATAAGAGTGAATATGTTTTACAAGAAGAACAACTAGGTACAGCACATGCAGTTCAGCAAGCTGAGCCGATTTTAAGCGGACTTAGCGGAACTACACTTGTAGTATGTGGTGATACTCCTTTAATTCGCCCTGAAACAATGCAGGCACTGCTTGATCAACACGCATCACAAAATGCAAAAGCAACTATTTTGACAGCGGTTACAGATGATCCGACTGGATATGGTCGTATTTTACGTAACGAACAAGGACAAGTGTCGCAAATTGTTGAACAAAAAGATGCTACATCTGAACAGCAGCTTGTGAAAGAAATTAATACAGGAACATACTGCTTCGATAATGAAGCATTGTTTGAAGCACTTAAGCTCGTTAAAAATGAAAATGCACAAGGTGAATTCTATTTACCGGATGTTATTGAAATTTTACAAAAGCAAGGTGAAACAGTTGCAGCTTATGTAACAGAAAACTTTGATGAAACGCTTGGTGTAAATGACCGCTTTGCTCTGTCTCAAGCAGAGGAGCTTATGCGTGCACGTATTAACGAACGTCATATGCGCAATGGTGTAACGATTATTAATCCGATTTCCACACATATTAGTGCAGACGCAGTAATCGGAAGTGATACGGTTCTTTTACCTGGAGTAATCATTGAAGGAAAAACGGTTATTGGCGAAGATTGTAAAATTGGTCCTAATAGTCATATTGTGGACAGTCAAATTGGTAATGCAACAACGATTCATAGTTCAGTCGTGCTAAACAGCCAAGTTGGTAATGAAACAGCAGTTGGTCCGTTTGCACATTTACGTCCTGAATCTTCATTAGGAAACCATGTGAAAATTGGTAATTTCGTTGAAGTGAAGAAGAGTACGTTAGGTGATGATACGAAAGTGTCTCATTTAAGCTATATTGGCGATGCAGAAGTCGGCAGTAACGTAAATATTGGCTGCGGTTCAATTACTGTTAATTATGACGGTAAAAACAAATACAAAACAACTATTGAAGACGATGTATTCATTGGATGTAATTCGAACTTAGTTGCTCCGGTAACATTGAAAAAAGGTTCTTTCATTGCTGCAGGATCGACAATTACTAAAGAAGTTCCGGAAGATGCATTGGCGATTGCACGTGCTCGTCAGGAAAATAAATTAGGCTATATGAGTAAATTAAATTCAAAATAAAATTATCTAAAATACAGGAGGCCATCATGCCGTATCAATACGCTGACTCAAAATTAAAAATCTTCTCATTAAATTCTAACAATCCACTTGCCAAAGAGATTGCCGATGAAATGGGTCTAGAACTAGGGAAATCATCTGTTAAACACTTCAGTGATGGAGAAGTCCAAATTAGCATTGAAGAAAGTATTCGAGGAATGGATGTATTTATCGTTCAATCTACTTCTGCACCTGTTAATGAGCATTTAATGGAACTTTTAATTATGATTGATGCTGTTAAACGTGCATCTGCTCGTACAGTAAACGTTGTTATGCCTTACTATGGCTACGCACGTCAAGACCGTAAAGCAAAAGCGCGTGAACCAATCACTGCTAAATTAGTAGCAAACTTACTTGAAACAGCCGGTGCAACTCGTGTAATCGTATTGGATCTACACGCACCTCAGATTCAAGGTTTCTTTGATATTTTAATCGACCATTTAGTGGCTGTACCACTACTTGCTGAACATTTCGGGACAAAAGGATTTAATGAAGAGGAATTAGTTATTGTTTCTCCAGACCATGGTGGTGTAACACGTGCGCGTAAATTAGCAGAGCGCTTGAAAGCTCCGATTGCAATCATTGATAAGCGTCGTCCAAAACCAAACGTGGCAGAAGTAATGAACATTGTTGGTAATGTAGATGGTAAGGTATGTATTTTAATCGATGATATTATCGATACGGCAGGTACGATTACGATTGGTGCAGAGGCATTAATTAAGAGCGGTGCTAAAGAAGTTTACGCATGTTGTTCACACCCTGTATTATCAGGTCCAGCAATTGAGCGTATTGAAAATTCTCCGATTAAAGAATTAGTTGTAACAAACACAATTCAATTATCTGAAGAAAAACTTTCTCCAAAAATTCAGCAATTATCAGTTGCGAAATTAATGGCAGATGCAATCTCTCGTATTTACGAAAATAAATCTGTTAGTACATTATTCGACTAATTAGTATCGAAACAGCTTAGGAATTTTATTTCCTAAGCTGTTTTTTATTTCCCGGCATTTCTATATACAAATATTTTAAAAAAATCTGACTATTTAATATGTTTAGTGTGGACAAAGTTAGGGTAAATGTACCTTTGTATAATTATTTAAGGGGGATGATGGAATATGACTACAGTATTACAAGCAACGAAGCGAGAAACTGGGAAACGTTCGATATTAACCCAACTTAGAAATGAAGGCCAACTGGCAGGTGTGCTGTACGGCTATGAAACTGAAACAACACCAATTACGTTGGATTATAGAGACACTGCTAAAGCAGTTCAAACATATGGTTCAACTAGCGTGTTTAAAATTGAAGTAGGCGGGAAAAGAGTAAATGCAGTACTTACTGATATCCAACGTGATGCACTAAAAGGACATGTGAAGCACGTTGACTTCCTTGCTATCAATATGAAAGAAGAACTTGAAGTGGATGTTCCAATCGCATTTATCGGAACTTCAGTTGGTGTAAAAGAAGGTGGAGTAATTACTCAACCTAACCATACATTGAAAATTAAAGTGAAGCCAAGCGAAATTCCAGACACAATTGAAATCGATGTATCCGAATTAGCAGTTGGTGAATCGTTATCTGTGGGTAATGTCCGTGATCAATTTACAGAGTTTACGATTGTAGATAATGATGACTATACATTAGCAACGGTAACACCGCCAGCAGCACCAGTTGAAGATGTTGATGCAAATGCAGATAATGTAACAGCCGATGATCTTGATGCAACGGGAGAAAAATTATCGCCTGAAAAACCAGGCAGAGAAGATTAAGCAATTGGACAGGCCGCTCTATTATATAGAGCGGTTTTTTAATGTTGAAAAAATACTTCGACATCCGAAAGAAAATAAGTATAATAATATGGAGATGAGTAAATATTAAGAAAAATCAGAGGTCTTTATGAGAACACATAATGAAAAAATGAGTATTTATCACGGGATGGCATCAGCGGTTGCACAAAATACTTCAAACAGCTATATTCCAATTTTTGCAATGACGATTCTTGGTGCGACAAATTATCAGGTCGGGTTGATCAGTTCTTTGCCACCGTTAATTACCTTGCTAATGACGTTGCCGGCTGCAATTTTACTAAACCGTGCATTCGAACAAAAAAGGCTTGTTGCTTTCTCCGTATTGGCAGCACGCTTTGTTTTCCTGCTAATTGCCTTTATTAGTTATGTACCAGGCAGTTTTGGTTCATGGATGCTGCTTGGCCTAATTGCTGCGATGAGCGTACCGAATACGATGGCTAATATGGGCTGGCAGTCTTTTATCGGAAATATTATTGAGGAAACGCGTCGAGCACAGTTTTTCAGTGACCGTAATCGCTTGCTGACAGTAGTAGGCCTATTTGTTACATTAACAATCGGCATTGTTATGAAGGATATGACCGCTAATCGGATAGCTTATCAAATACTATTTATGTTTACGTTTGTTGTCGGGGTGGTTGAACTGTATTTTTTATTAAAGCATGATGAACCGGCGCGTGAACTGAGTGTAGAAAAGAAACGTGCAATGGATTGGTCAATTTTTAAAAACAATAAATATGTCCTGTTTTTAATTGTTGCGCTTGTTTTTAACTTTGGCTGGCAAATGGCGTGGGGTGTTTTTAATATTTATAATGTTCGTTATGCAGAGGCGACAATCTTTTGGATTAGTATGTTCAATGTTGCGAATATGATTGCTCAAATTTTCTCATTTTCGCTTTGGCGAAAATGGTCGCAAAAATATGGCAATATGAGTGTTTTTGTCTGGGTTGCTTTTGGTATGTCGACAGCACCATTACTGATGGTTTTATCGACGAACCTTTATTATTTAGTCGCGATGTCTTTCCTTTCCGGGTTGTTTGTTTCAGGAACGGTTTTAATATTATTTAATTTATTACTCGAAAATTCACCGCAGGAAGTCCGCACATATTGTATAACAACTTATAATGTGCTGCTGGCAGTCATCGCGTTTTCTTCTCCGCAAATCGGAATTTGGCTGCTCGAAACTTACTCGATGGAAACAGCGATGTATTTATCGACAGCAGTTCGATTTTTCGCAGCAGTAGGCTTTTTAGTGCTCTTCATTGTAAGGAAAATGCGCGAGAAATCATTGGCTCAATACTAGAGGACGATACATACTTTTCAGGAGCATATATGATAAAATAAAGGCGATTAGAGAAAAAGGATGCGATTACTAGTGAAATTAATTATTGGTTTAGGAAATCCGGGAAAACCATATGAGCATACACGCCATAATATAGGTTTTGATGTGATTGATGAATTAGCCACTCGATGGAATGCACCATTAAATCAAACTAAATTTAATGGTATGTATGCAACGGTTCATCGTCCTGAAGGAAAAGTCATTTTATTGAAGCCGCTGACATATATGAATTTATCAGGAGAATGTGTTAGACCTCTAATGGATTATTTTGATATAGAAATTGAAGATATTATTGTTATTTATGATGATTTAGATCTGGAAACGGGTAAGTTAAGATTACGCGGCAAAGGAAGTGCTGGTGGACATAACGGGATTAAGTCATTGATTCAGCACTTAGGGACACAGGAATTTAACCGAATCCGTGTCGGAGTAAGTCGCCCGCCAGCAGGTATGAAGGTTGCAGATTACGTATTGGCCAAATTTTCAAAAGAGGATCAGCCAATTGTAGAAGAAGCTGTCGAAAAGAGCTGTGATGCTGTGGAAACAGCTTTAACAAAGCCGTTTTTAGAAGTGATGAACAAATTTAACGGCGCATAAATTAATCAAAAAATGGTTAGACTTTAATATACATAAGTGTTTAAAGGAGGCCATGGGAGATGCCTGTACGCTACCGCTGTAGACATTGTGAGGTAGAGATTGGTACTTTGCCTTTCGATGCAGAAGAAACGGTTCAAAAGCTTCATTTGTTTGAAATAGGTGAAATCGATGAGTTCATTAAAAAAAATGAGCGGGGAGAAACGACCGTTTACAGCATTTGTGAGCATTGTGAAGATTCATTGCGTCAGTTTCCCGATTACTATGCGTTAAAAAGATGGTTACAGTAGAGGAGTTGCTTTGGTCGCATAAACTGCGCCAAGGCTTTTTCCATTTCCGTTTTCATTTATCGAAAAAGAGAAGGGGGACTAGACGTGGATACGATACATCAAATATTTAAAAAAGATAAGCAGATTGATAATATGATAGAGCAAATTCAAAAGAATCAAGCAAACGATCACCTTATTACGGGGTTAACGGGAAGTGCAAGACCGGCATTGATTCATACAATCTATCAAGAGACAAATAAATCGATTTATATCGTGTCCTCAAACCTATTGCAGGCACAAAAGTTAGTAGATGATTTGACTGCATTAGTTGGTGAAGGGCATGTCCATTATTACCCTGCTGAGGAGTTTATCGCAGCAAATATGACGACTTCTTCCCATGAGCTGCGTGCACAGCGTATTGCTACATTAGGGCGTTTAGTCAATCAGGAACGCGGAATTTATATTATTCCGGTTGCAGGTATGCGCAGTATGCTAAGCTCTCCTCAAAAGTGGCTTGGATACGAACTTTACACTTCTTTAGGCCAAGATGTCGACATTAATATTTGGTTAGATAAGCTTGTTGAAATGGGCTATACGAGAAGTGAAATGGTTACAACACCAGGTGAGTTTGCGATGCGCGGCGGAATTTTGGATATTTATCCTCCATATGCACAGGATCCGATCCGTATTGAGTTATTTGATACGGAAGTGGATTCGATTCGTACTTTTTCAGCCGATAATCAGCGCTCAATTGAAAAATTAAAGGAAATAAAAATTTTTCCTGCTACAGAACTTCTTTTAACGAAGGAAGAGCGTATAAAACTTGCAGAACGTCTGGAAGTGTCATTGGCATCAAGTTTAAAAAAGGTGCGTAAAAAGGAAACGCAGGAATTGCTCATGCAAAATATTCAACATGATATTGAGCTGCTGAGGCTTGGTCATCTGCCGGATCATATTGCAAAATATGGCTCGCTTTTATTTGAGCAGCCGTATTTTTTAGGTGATTACTTTAAAGAGGACGGTCTTGTTTTATTTGATGAATTGGGCCGTATTCAGGAAGTGATGGAAGCCTGGGAACGTGAAGAAAATGAATGGTTTATTTCATTGATTGAAGGGGGCAAAATGCTTCACGATGTAAAGCCATCCCATTCATTAAAAGAAGTGCTTTCAATGCTGAAACAACAGAAAATGTATTTCGCATTATTCACAAGAACATTTTCAGGTATTGCCCTAAAAAAGACAATAAACATTTCCTGTAAACCAATGCAGCAATTCCACGGACAAATTGCTTTACTGCAAAATGAAATAGAACGTTGGTCAAATGAAAAATTCGTCGTGTTATTTACGGCCAGTTCAGAAAGCCGGATAAAAGCGATGCAAAATTTACTGGATGATTACCATATTGCGTCAACAATCGGTTATGCTGATGCACCGGGTATTTATTTAGTCAATACGGCACTGTCATCAGGCTTCGAGCTGCCATTACAGAAAATAGCAGTTGTTACGGATGATGAGCTCTTTAAACAACAGGCCAAGAAAAAATCACGGCCACAGCAGATGACAAATGCGGAGCGAATAAAGTCTTATACCGAAATTAAATCAGGAGACTATGTTGTTCACGTACATCATGGGATCGGGAAATATATTGGCATCGAAACACTTGTTGTGAGTGGCACACATCAAGATTATTTGCATGTACGCTACCGTGAGGACGATAAGTTATATGTACCTGTAGATCAAATTGAACTGATTCAGCGTTATGTGCCATCAGGTGAAAAAGAACCGAAACTTCATAAACTTGGCGGCACGGAATGGAAGAAAACACACAAGAAAGTTTCGAATGCAGTACAGGATATCGCAGATGATTTAATCAAACTTTATGCAAAGCGAGAAGCGGAAAAAGGTTATGCATTTTCTCCGGATTCCGATGAACAACGAAGCTTTGAGGCTGCTTTCCCATATGAGGAGACAGAAGATCAGTTACGCACAATTGCTGAAGTGAAAAAGGATATGGAGCGGGAACGCCCAATGGATCGCCTCGTTTGCGGAGATGTAGGATACGGAAAGACAGAAGTAGCAATTCGTGCTGCATTTAAAGCAATTTTAGATGGCAAACAAGTGGCTTTTTTAGTGCCGACTACGATTTTGGCGCAACAGCACTATGAAACGATCTCGAAGCGTTTTGAAGACTACGCAATCAATGTAGGGCTGCTTAGTCGTTTCCGCTCGAAAAAGCAGCAGACAGACACGTTAAAAGGCTTAAAAGAAGGTACGGTTGATATGGTGATCGGTACACACCGTATTCTGTCAAAGGATGTAGTATATCAAGATCTAGGGCTGCTTATCGTCGATGAGGAGCAGCGTTTTGGTGTAACGCATAAAGAGAAGATTAAGCAGCTGCGGACAAATGTCGATGTACTGACGTTAACAGCAACACCAATTCCGCGTACACTGCACATGTCGATGGTAGGAGTGCGTGACTTGTCGGTTATCGAAACACCGCCACAAAACCGCTTCCCTGTCCAAACTTATGTAATGGAACATAACGGAGCGCTTGTACGTGAAGCAATTGAGCGTGAAATGGCGCGCGGTGGACAAGTGTTTTATTTATATAATCGTGTAGAGGATATTACAAGACGAGTAGAAGAAATTCAGATGCTTGTTCCGGATGCACGAGTTGCTTTTGCGCATGGGAAAATGACAGAGGCGAAGCTTGAATCGGTTATTTTATCGTTTATAGAAGGTGAGTATGATGTACTTGTCACAACAACGATTATCGAAACAGGTGTAGATATTCCAAATGTAAATACACTTATTGTGCATGATGCGGATCGTATGGGTCTTTCCCAGCTGTATCAGTTGCGAGGACGTGTGGGGCGTTCAAATCGTATAGCCTATGCGTATTTTATGTATGAACGCGATAAAGTACTTACTGAAGTGGCAGAGCAGCGTTTGCAGGCAGTAAAAGAATTTACGGAATTAGGATCAGGCTTTAAAATTGCAATGCGTGACTTATCGATTCGTGGTGCCGGGAATTTACTTGGTGCTCAGCAACATGGCTTTATCGATTCAATCGGTTTTGATTTGTATTCGCAAATGCTTGAAGAAGCAGTTGAAGAACGTCGTACCGGTGTGAAGAGAGAAGAGAAGCAGGATATCGAGATTATGCTGCATGTTGATGCGTACATTCCAGACGCGTATATTCCGGATGGCTACCAAAAAATCCAGATGTATAAACGGATTAAGGCGATGGAACGCATAGAGGATTATTTGGAAATTATCGATGAACTGCAAGACCGCTTTGGAGATTTACCGGTTGAAACAGAGCGTCTGATGCGAGTGGCCCGTATGAAAGTTTGGGCGAAAGAGGCAGATGTGCTTTCAATAAAAGAAAAGCAGCAAGTTGTATCTATTATTCTTTCAGAAGAAGGAACGGCCAATACAAACGGTGCGCAAATTGTTGAGCAATCAATGGAGTTTGGTCGTGCGGTCGGCTTTGGAATGGAAGGAACACAGCTAGTAATTACAGTAGATTACAATAAGTGCGGGAATCACCTGCCATTTGAAGTAGTAGAAAAAATGATGCAAATTATTGCTTCTGCAAAAAAAGATTCATAAAAAAAGAGAGGGAATATTAAAAGTTTGCGACTTTTAACATTTCCTCTCTTTTCGTTTGAATGCAGTGAATGAATTATAAGAAGGATTGCTGCACACTATAATGTACTCCGTTCGAATAATTTAAGCGTTGGAGCAATTCTTCGCGGTTACGGTGTTCTTCACGCATTTCTAATAACTGTTTTTCTCTTGTAGTTGAAGCAGAAACTAAATCGCGCTGGCCATTTGGCTTTTCTAAGTAACGTTTAAAAATGCCGTTTTCAAATTTTAAAATAGCTGTAGACCGTTCCTTCGATAAATCCGGGTAATAGGCTAAATGAGTACCTGCATAATATTGTTGCTGGCGATATGCATCCGGTGTTGACGTAATACGATCGACTCTTACCATTACTGCACCTCCAAAAAGATTGTTTTATTTTGTCTATTGCCTCTTTCATGAAAACAAAACATAAAATGAACGAAAACGTTGTAATTTCCTATAACAGGTTTCAAAAAATTAGGTATTTCATCACATTTGTAGCTGCAATACGAAATATTATTTTATCCTTTTCGAACAATGCATAGTTTCATGTATTTCTTTCCATACTAGGAGCATCATGCTGTGAATTGATGGAAAGTGAGGGAACATGAACGATGAAAGCAACAGGAATAGTTCGCCGCATCGATGATTTAGGTCGTGTTGTTATCCCAAAAGAAATCAGAAGAACACTTCGTATCCGTGAAGGGGATCCCCTTGAAATTTATACGGACCGCGAAGGAGAAGTGATTTTAAAGAAATATTCGCCAATTAATGACTTAGGCGAATTTGCACAACAATATGCGGAATCATTATTTGAAACATTAGGTACCCCAACATTAATAAGTGACCGAGACGAAGTAATAGCTGTTGCAGGCGTTTCGAAAAAAGATTATGTGGCGAGACGTCTAACAGTATTTGCAGAAGATATTATCAAAAACAGGTCACCTGTAAGTGAGAAGCTGGAAATGTCGATTGAACTTGTAGCAGGACAGTATGAACAAGTGAAATCGTATTGCATCGTACCGATAGTTTCGAATGGGGATCCGATTGGTGCTATTTATCTAATATCACGGGCCCATTTTATCGGTGAAGTCGAACAAAAAACTGCTGAAACAGCAGCCAATTTTTTAGCAAAGCAAATGGAAAACTAAAATCACTTTAAAACGTCCATATTAATGGGCGTTTTTTTAATTCCTCGAGTAAAATTAGCAAATGATTTTCATGATATAATTACTTTATTGTATGAAATAGAGGAAGGAAATAGAATGACTTCGCAAAGTTATGGTATGAAAAATTATATGAAGGGCGCTCTTCTTCTGACAGTAGCGGCGCTAGTAGTAAAAATATTAAGTGCCATCTACCGGGTTCCTTATCAAAACTTAGTAGGTGACCAAGGGTTTTATGTGTATCAGCAAGTGTACCCGTTTATCTCATTTTTTGTCGTATGGACATCTAGCGGATTTGCTGTTGCCATTTCCAAAATGCTCGCGGATATTGAAGGGCGTGGTGGTACATATGTAGAAAAACGATCTGTATCGCGTATTATCTTTTACTATTTAGCAGCGTTGGCCCTTTTCTTTTTCTGTCTTTTATTTTTTGGTGCCCAGCCGTTAGCTAATTTGATGGAAGATCCTCAACTGGCGGGACTATTGCAAGTTGGCTCTTTTATTACATTATGTATGCCACTGCTCGCTGTTTTAAAGGGCAACTTCCAATCGGAAAGTAAAATGCAGCCGGTTGCCTATGCACAAGTGTTCGAACAAATGATCCGGGTATCCATTATATTAGCCGGAACAATTGTTTTGCTGCAGTACACTCAATCCGTTTACGCAGCAGGGAAAATGGCGATGCTCGGTACAGTTGTCGGGGAAATAGCAGGTATTGTCCTGCTGCTTTACTTTTTGAAAAGGCAGTATCGGCCATCCGAAAAAGTAGTCCGTGTAAAAATTTGGCCGATTATAAAAGAGGTCACACTATACAGTATCGCGATCAGTATGAGTGCGCTGCTATTACTATGCTTCCAGCTTGTGGATTCCTTTACTATATATAAAATGCTTGTGCATTCGGGAATGCCTGCACTAGAAGCGATGAAAGCGAAAGGGATTTATGACCGAGGGCAACCGCTTGTTCAGCTTGGAATCGTTATTGCAACTTCTTTATCGCTGGCCATTGTGCCGCTCGTTGCATTAAAGGCAAATGAGCCTAATGGTCGTGGTGCAAAGCCGTTTATCCAATTGACTTTCCGGAGCTCCCTTATATTCGGAGTTGCTGCGGCACTCGGATTAATACTTGTTATGCCATATGTGAATCAAATGCTGTTTAAAACGGATGCCTATTCAAATGTTTTGAAGCTTTATTCATTTCAAATTATTCCATTATCGATAATTTTAACGTTTACAGCGATTTTACAAGGCTATAGTAAATTAAAGGGGCCTGCCGTTTTTTTAGGACTCGGAATCGTATTAAAATGTATTGGAAACATTATTTTAATTCCGCACTATGAAGTGTTGGGCGCGGCAATAGCGAGTAATATCGGACTGATTTTTACAGCTGCTGCACTTATCGTTTATTTAAAAAAACTGACAGCAATCCGCCTGGCGAATCGCTCATTTTATAAAAAACTGGCCATTGCCTGCCTTGTCATGACCGTCGTTGTACAAAGTGCTGTATACAGCTTAAACAGCTTGTTTGCCGGCTTGTTTAGTCGCTTTGATGCACTTATTTACAGCGGTGTGCTCGTCATGCTTGGCGCAGGGGCTTTTATTACAGCAGTCGCAAAAATGCGTGTATTAACAGAAAAGGATTGGTTTTTAATCCCGCTCGGCAGGAGAATGGCTGCATATCAACTATTGTTAAATCGAAAGAAGTAGGTGTATAACTTGAATCAATTAACCGTTATTGGCTTAGGAGCAGCCGATTTTGAACAAATGCAAATGGGAGTTTATAAAAAAATTAAAGCAGCCCAAAAAATATATGTCCGAACAGAGGACCATCCTGTCATCCAGGACTTAAAACTGGAAGGAATCGAGTTTACGAGCTTTGATGATGTGTATATTAAGCATGGCTCGTTCGGTCCCGTATATGAAGAAATTGCTACGCGTCTTATTGAGGCGGTAGCACAAGAGGACACTATGTATGCTGTTCCGGGACATCCGCTCGTAGCAGAACAGACCGTCCAGCACTTAATTGAAGCGGACCAGAGCGGGCAGATCAAGCTTGTAATCGAGGGCGGACAAAGCTTTTTGGACCCAATTTTCGGCGCTTTAAAAATTGATCCGATTGAAGGGTTTCAACTATTGGATGGGACGAGCATGTCTATCCATGATATGAACATGCGTCAGCACATTTTGATTGCCCAAGTGTATGATTCGTTCAGTGCCTCAGAAGTAAAGCTCACATTAATGGAAAAGTATCGTGATGACTACCCGGTAACGATTGTTACAGCAGCGGGGTCTTCACAGGAGTCGCTGCGTACTGTGCCGCTTTATGAGCTTGATCAGGCAGCTGAGATTAACAATTTAACGACGGTATATGTGCCGCCTGTTCAATGTGATGAGGAGGCGTTACGGGACTGGACAACATTCCGTCAAATTATTGCGACATTGCGTGGCCCAGATGGCTGTCCTTGGGATCAGAAGCAAACGCATGAATCATTGAAAAAATACTTATTGGAAGAAGCACATGAGTTTTTAGCAGCGGTCGATGCCGAAGATGACTTTGCTATGGTTGAAGAGCTTGGCGATGTCCTATTACAAGTGTTTTTACATGCGCAAATAGGGGAAGATAACGGTTATTTCACATTGGAAGAAGTGCTTGCATCGATTAGCGAAAAAATGATTCGCCGTCACCCGCATGTTTTTGGGGATGTGACTGCAGAGGATGCGGAAACGGTAGTAGCCAATTGGGAAGCAATTAAAAAGCAGGAAAAAGGCAATGCAGATGACGAACCATTATTAAAGAACGAATACAGTCCGTACTCATCGCTTCAAACATCGTACAACTACCAGAAAAAGGCAGCGACAGTTGGTTTTGATTGGCCAAATGCTGATGATGCATGGGAGAAGTTTACGGAAGAGTGGCAAGAATTCCGCGACGAAATAACGCAAGGTAACGAAATAAGCCAAACCGATGAATTCGGGGATGTACTATTCACACTTGTGAACATCGCACGCTTTTATAAAATTTCACCTGAAGAAGCGATGCTACATGCAAACGAAAAATTTGCACGTCGCTTTCATTACGTCGAGCAAAGTGTAGCTAAGAGCGGCAAGGCGTTCAGTGACTTTACACTAGAGCAGCTGGATGCATTTTGGAATGAAGCAAAACAACTGGAAAAAGGGGAGTAATGGGATGCGCTTAGATAAATTTTTAAAAGTTTCACGTTTAATTAAACGTCGTACATTAGCAAAAGAAGTAGCGGTGCAAGGACGTATTACAATCAATGATAAAGTAGCTAAAGCCAGCAGTACCGTAAAAGTAGGCGATGAGCTGGCAATTCGTTTCGGTCAAAAAATCGTAACAGCACGTGTCGAAGAAATTCGTGAAAATGTGAAAAAAGAAGATGCATTAAAAATGTTCACGATAATAAAAGAAGAGCGTTTAGAGAAAGTTGAACCTGAATTTATTGATGATGAAGAATAAGAATAGGGCATGACCAACTTTTTGAGTCATGCTTCTTTCCGTTGTTGCATATAGTGTACAACTATAAGCTCAAAGGGGGACTTGCATTGACTATTCATCAAGAAAGCGCACGCTATACCATTTCGTCAGGAGATCACTTAGTAACGGTACGTAATCGTAAACGGATGGACATGACATCTGTTAAAAGTATCGAACGATTTGATCAGGAAGAATTTTATGTGAATACATCACAGGGGCATTTATTGATTCGTGGTGAGGAACTGCGTATTGTTCATTTAGACGTGGACAAGGGGTTACTGACGTTAGAAGGGGAAGTGAAGCAATTCCAATACGATGAAAGCGAGAGCGGCTTATCGAAAAGTTTCCTTCATAAATTGTTTGGATGATGATGAGTGCGCAGCTTATAAGCATTCTTGTCATGTTTATAAGCGGAGTTGCTGTAGGTGCAATAATCGATTGTATCCGAATTAATGTAAATCGTATCCCTTTAAAAAATATTCGACGTATTACCTGGATTTTAGAATGGATAGTCTGGTTAATATTAGGGGTTACTACGTTTTATTTATTATTTATAGTAAAAGGAGGGCAATGGCGGGTAGTTGATCCACTTGCCCAAATCGCCGGAATTGCAACTTATGAATTGCTGTTCCAAAAAATTATCCGCTTAATTGGAAGAGTATGTATAAATTTATTTGTGAAACCGGTTTTTTTTATTGGACATGTAGTAGTAAAGCTTGTTAAAAATATTATAAAACTGTTGCTAGGGATTGTATTATTTATTTGCCGTCCCTTTATTAAGTTTTTCAAGAAATATTTGTTAAAAAACTTTAAAACACAGCAGTGAACTCGTATAATGATAACAACTATTGATTGTGAGGGAGGAGACGGAAATGGGAAGAAGAAATGTGCAAGAAGAGCTACATAACCATAATGTCCAGTCGTTGAATAACGATTATGTCCGCTCAAATCCGCAAGCAAAAGCTCAAATTAAAGCAAAAATTGCTGTACGTCGTCGCAGAAGATTAGCAGTATTTTTCATTTTAGCAACTGTAGTAATAGCCGTATTAGTTAAAGCGAACATGGTCCAAAGTGATCGACTCGCCGCAAAACAAGAAACAAAAGCCGCGGTTGAAGAACGATTGGAAGAAGCGCTTCACAGACAAGAGCTATTGAATTTGCAGATTGCGAAGCTGGAAGATGATGAGTATATCGCGAAGCTGGCAAGAAAAGAATTTTTCCTTTCTGAAGAAGGCGAAATTATTTTCACAATACCGAATAAATCGGACAAAGAAAATAAAGACAAGCCTGAAGATGACAAAGAATAATGTAAAACGCGTTATATAAAGAAAAATGTGACTTTGAAATTTAATAAAAAACCAGTCAGTATTGTAATTTTGCGATAAAATTTCTGGTATTAATTGCCTTTAGGTAGAGTGTCTTGTTGACACTCTTTTTATGTTAGCTATAATTAGAGAAGAAGCTATTGAACAAAAGTTTCATTATAATTGATAAATGGCTTTTCAATCGAAGAGTCTCTTAAAATTTAAGGAGGAGCATTTTTTTTATGTCAATTGAAGTAGGCAGCAAAGTACAAGGTAAGGTAACAGGAATCACAAATTTCGGTGCATTCGTTGAGCTTCCAGATGGGAAAACAGGTTTAGTTCACATTAGTGAAGTGGCAGATAACTACGTAAAAGATATTAACGAGCATCTTAAAGTAGGCGATGAAGTCGAAGTTAAAGTGATGAATGTTGAAGCGGATGGAAAGATTGGTCTTTCAATTCGTAAAGCAAAGCCTCAAGCTGAGCGACCAGAGCGTCCACAGCGTCCTCGTCGCGAAAACAATCGTTCTAACGATCGTAATGATCGTCAACCAAAAGAGAACTTTGAACAGAAGATGGCGCGTTTCTTAAAAGATAGCGATGAGCGTTTAACTACATTAAAGCGTGCAACTGAGTCTAAGCGCGGTGGCCGTGGAGCTCGCAGAGGATAATTTTGCTGGCTGTTTGAACGTAGAAAAAGTGTCAAATAGATGATAAAGCGATGGATTGTAAGTGCAAATCTTACAATCCATCGCTTTTTTTCGTTAAGAAGTTAGGGGGGTCCGTAATTAGATCATTCTTTTTCACTATTGTGCTTGATGAGTACACGGATCAGGGTAACAAAGCAAAAAATCCCTCCAATTAATCCGATCGCAATCATAATTATCTGTAACGGGAGCGGCAAGTTTGTCAATATGACGCCTCCAACGACTAGAAGCATGCTAATACCGCAAAGAAAAGCTAAGTATGTAAAGTTTTGCACCAAAGAAAACGCCTCCTCTTATTTAATAAGTATAATGTATAAGGGAGAGTGTGTGTCACGAAATTACAGAATACGAATAGAGACAAAATAAAAGCCGCCTAGGAAAACTAAGTTCCTAAACAGCTTTTGAGATGACCCGTACGGGATTCGAACCCGTGTTACCGCCGTGAAAGGGCGGTGTCTTAACCACTTGACCAACGGGCCTATAAATGGTGGCGGCAGAGGGAGTCGAACCCACGACCTTTCGGGTATGAACCGAGTGCTCTAGCCAACTGAGCTACACCGCCAAAATTAACAACAAAACTAATAATACATTGCAGTCTATTTAGTGTCAACACTATTTTTTTATAATTTCCTCTATCATACTAGGCAGAAAACTACTGTATATTATTTTTCGTGATTTCTGCTAAAAAAAGCGTAAAAACGCGCATATTACCGTAAAAAAACCGTCGAACAATTTTTTGATGTCAATCCTACAAACAGACAAAATTCACTTTTTTAGATTTATATAATAGCATTAAAAAGAAAAGGTGATAGTAAAAATGGTGACATTAAATAATCAAAATGAGTTTCAAACACTAAACTTAAGCTTATTCTTATATAAAGAAAAATCGAGAATGATAATAGCGAGTGTTATAGCGTTTGCAGCTTTCTGTTTTGCACAGGCAGTTTTCTTTGAAGCTGTTACTCCGTTGTTTTTACCTTTTTGGCTTGTTATTCGAACGAGATTTGTATCATTTCAGAAGAGTGCTTTAATAGGGGGAATACTCGGAACGCTCTTTCTTGGCTTTGGACAAGCAGCTGTTGTTTTAGTGCAGCTTTTCTTCATGGAATGTCTCGTCCGGTTTAAGATTATAAAAATATCCCCTTACTTTTTAATAGCCAGTACAATTATTGCTATTCAACTCGCATGGCAAATGATGCTTCATAGCGGTATGCCATCTGTCATGACATTATTTTATATCGTATATGAATGCTTTTTTGCAGTTTCGATTTTATTTTTTATGCGTATTTTGACATTGCCTAGTAAAGAAAATGGGAATATCGAGTGGACAAGAGATAAAATAACGGCAATTATTGTCGTTTTGGCCGGTATGCTGATCGGCATGGAAAACTTGACGCTTTTTTACTTTTCGATGGCGCTGATCGTTCTCCACTTCCTCATTTGCCTTGTAGCCTATGCCTCTACGGTTGGAGCTACAGTCATCTTTTCATTATCTCTGGGCTTTTTTATTGGCTTAGCAAACTTATCTTTCACAGGTATGATGATTTTATATGCTTGTACGGGGCTGGTCGCTGCTATTGTACAAAATCAGGGACGTTATGTCGTTGCGCTCTTTAGCTTTCTACCAAGTATCTTTTTCTTCTTTTATGATGCGACATTACCGATTGATAGTGTTTATTTTATGTCGATGCTTACAGGAGCCATCATTTTTCTGCTTTTGCCGAAAAATATACTTGAGTATTGCAAGATGTACTATAAACAAAATACAGTCAGCATAATTCAAGTGAACCGCAATGAAGTGGTGGAAGTGCAGCTTAAGCAGTTTCAGCAATTTGTATCTTTTATGAAGGAACTTGTGTTTGATCATTTTACACAAAATAAGACTAAAAGTAAGACAACGGCAGAACCGTTTCTAATTTGCTCTAGCTGTTTCAAATATGAAGAATGCTGGGGGAGAAACGGTGAGATGGAAGGAATTATTGATTCGTGGAGATTAGCAAAAAGAAGTACGAAACCGGTTAGCTGGATTCGGGTAGAAGAGCAGCTGAAAGGGAAATGCATTAAATCTTCTAAATTGCTGGAAGAACTAGAGTCTGCCTTACACAAAGAGCATATGGAGAGACAGTTCTATCATGGGAAGAAAATGATAGCCTTACAGCTCCGGGATTTAAGCAGCCACTTTGAAAAATTGTTAAACAGCCAGCGATTAGAAATCGGCACATCGGAAATGGATGGGGAGATGCAGCAATTTTTAAAAGAACATGATATTCACTGTTTGCATATTCAGTGGATAAAAAATGAAATAGGGAATCGAGAGTTCGTTTGTTATGTCGCCGATCATCGTGATGCACATGTCGTTATCCAGCAACTAGAGCAGCAACTGTTTGAATTTTTGCATGAACCATTGAAAGGTGAACAGATTTATGAGCAGCACTCGCCTATTTTTTACCGTCAAATTAAGTTTACTTCAGCAATTCGTTATCAGTTGGAGTATGATATATATACGTATTCCCACGCAAACCATGCAATTTCCGGTGATTCTTACCGTGTATTTCCGATTCATCCGGGACTTATGGCGATTATGCTGTCGGATGGAATGGGGACGAATGTGCGAGCAAGTCGAGAAAGTGAACGCTTAATTCAAATGATGCAGGATTGCCTTACGTACAATATGGATCCTGAAACGGCAATGCACACAATGCATTATGTTATGTCGCTGAAAAACGATTCGGACATGTATGCAACAATGGATTTTGCGCTAGTCGATTTACAGTTCGGCCATTTATGGTGTTGGAAAGCTGGAGGCATGACGACATATGTATTAAGAGGGAATGATTTATTCAAAATAGAAAGTACAAGTGCCCCGATTGGTTTTTTACCTAATTTCGCAATTGATACGGAAATGACGCAACTACTGTCGGAGGATGTTATTTTAATGATTTCTGACGGGTTATTTTCACCATCTGCGCAATGGGATGCTCAGGAGCAATTATTTATCAGGCTGATTCGCCAAGGACTGGAAAACGGTGCTTCCATCCAGGTTGTACTATTCGATGTCATGTCGCAATTCAAACAAAGATACCCGATTGCAGACGATTGCACTGTAATGCTCTTCCGTTTGCAGCATGTAATAAAACCGTGGCAAGTATTCAGACCAGCAATCACACATTGAAATGTAATATGAGGTGAGTAAATGCACACTTTAGAACATCAAGTATTAGCGTATATAAAAGAGCAGCAGCTTATTAGAAGTGGAGATAAACTATTAATTGCTTGTTCAGGAGGCGTTGATTCAATGGCGCTTCTTTCTTTTTTTTATCATTTCCGGCACTATTTTAAAATTGAGCTCGGCGTGGCGCATGTTGACCATATGCTGCGCGGCGAACAATCTGCTCAAGACCGCCAATTTGTTGAGAAAGCATGTAATGACTGGGCGATTCCTTTCTATAGCTGTGCGATTCCCATTGCGGAAATCCACAAAAAAGAAGGAGGAAACATTCAGGCGATATGCCGGAAGGAACGCTATCATTTCTTTGAAACCGTCATGCACACACATAAGTTTTCAAAATTAGTAACTGCACATCATGCGGACGATCAGCTCGAATCACTGTTAATGGCATTGACGAAAGCGAGTTCACTAAACGGATTAAAAGGTATTTTACCGTCACGTAAATTTCAACAATTTACCGTAATTCGTCCTTTTTTGATGGTTACAAAAGACGAAATTGGGGAATATTTACATAGTAAAGGTCGTTTATACCGCGAAGATCCGAGCAATGCAAAGAATGACTATACCCGCAATCGTTTCCGTCACAATGTCGTTCCAGTCTTGAAAGAAGAAAACCCCCTTGTTTCCCGGCACGCAGTCCACATTGCACAGCAGCTTTTAGATGATGATTCGTATTTAATGGAGCTTGCAGAAGAGCGTTTCTCGAAGCTTTTTCAGAAAGTCGACAAAAATTGTTATAAAGTGAAGGTTTCGGAACTACAAAAAGAGCCGCTTGCTTTACAAAGAAGGTTCATTTTAATACTATTAAGTTATCTTTATAACGATTCAAATACGATTCAAAGCTACGCACTTTGTACGACGATTTTGACGTTATTCTCAACGTCGGATGGAAGTCGTACACTTGATTTACCGGAGAATTTTATTGCGCGTCAACAATACGATGAAGTTGTATTTGAATATAAGCAGCAGAAATTGCCGACATCAGATCAACAAATCGCTTTGAATGAATGGTGTGTGCTTGGTACGATGCGCATTTATATTGGGGAACTTGCACGATGTGATGAGGACTTACTGCAAAAGTATCCGCATCACTTTTTCGACGCATCAACTGTATCGTTTCCCTTATTCGTAAGGGCTCCCAAACAAGGGGATCGTATTTTGCTACAAGGTATGCAGCATCAGAAAAAAGTATCTCGCATTTTTATTGATGACAAGATTCCTTTAACAAAAAGAGCTAGCTGGCCATTGTTAGTCGATGCTAATGATGACCCTTTAGCGATAGTAGCTGTACGCGTTAACAATAAATTTTCTAATGTAAAGTCGGCAGTGCATGAAATGGTGTTTCTTGTCGATAGCAATGAACGTCTTTAGAAAGTTTGAACAACAAAAGGAGGAATCTACTCATGATTCAAAATGACATCGAAAAAATTATGATTACAGAAGAACAAATCCAGGAACGTATTAAAGAGCTTGGCGCTCAATTGACAGAGGAATACAAAGACATGTTCCCATTAGCTGTCGGGGTGTTAAAAGGTGCAATGCCATTTATGACGGATCTGATGAAACGTTTCGATTCTTATGTAGAGCTGGACTTTATGGATGTTACTTCATATGGGAATGCAACTGTTTCATCTGGGGAAGTAAAGATTCTTAAAGACTTAAATACAAGTGTGGAAGGTCGCGATGTCATTATTATTGAAGACATTATCGACAGCGGTTTAACTTTAAGCTATTTAGTGGATTTATTTAAATACCGTAAAGCAAAATCGATTAAAATCGTAACGTTACTGGATAAGCCATCTGGTCGTAAAGTGGAATTGAATGCAGATGTTGTTGGCTTCGAAGTTCCGGACGGTTTTGTTGTAGGTTACGGTTTAGATTATGCTGAGAAATATCGTAACTTACCTTACATTGGAATTTTAAAACGTGAAGTATACTCATTCTAGTATTTTCTAGATTGTACAAACCTTCAATTTTGAGGCAAGCATCCAGACATAAGTAGTAAATGAGTGCATTTTGTCAAAATTCGTTTAACGTTCAAAATGTGCGGTGCTTTTTATTGTATGAAAATTTCAACGTATGTTAAGATTTTACTTATAGTTTTTTGTAACGTTGTGAGGAGGCTGGGGATGAATCGAATATTTCGATACACCATATTTTATTTACTAATATTTCTCGTGATTATCGGGATTTTTGGAACATTTAATGGTGGAAAAAAGACAACTGAAAACCTTGATTACTATGCGTTTTTTGAGGCTTTAGAGAGCAATGAGATTGCTTCTATGGATATACAGCCTGAAAGAGGCGTGTATAAAATTGTAGGTCAGATGAAAGGCGCAGAAGATGGCGAAACTTTCACAGTAAACGTTTTACAAAATGACCAAACTTCTGTAGACCGTATTCTGCAAATTGAAGAACAAGTTGCAAACGGCGAATATCCAGGAGTGGAAATTTTAGAACAACCGCAAACAAGTGGGTTCGTAACCTTCCTTACGAGCATCATTCCATTTGTCATCATTATTATTTTATTCTTCTTCTTACTAAGCCAATCGCAAGGTGGCGGCAATAAGGTGATGAACTTCGGAAAGTCAAAAGCAAAACTATTTGATGACACGAAGAAAAAAGTTCGTTTCAATGACGTGGCAGGTGCCGACGAAGAGAAACAGGAACTAGTTGAAGTAGTAGATTTCTTAAAAGATCACCGTAAATTCACTGATATCGGTGCACGTATTCCGAAAGGGATTCTATTAGTAGGTCCTCCAGGTACAGGTAAAACATTACTTGCACGTGCTGTTGCCGGTGAAGCGGGCGTACCATTCTTCTCGATTTCAGGTTCTGATTTCGTAGAGATGTTCGTCGGTGTCGGTGCATCTCGTGTTCGTGACTTATTTGAAAACGCTAAGAAAAATGCCCCATGTATCATTTTCATCGATGAGATCGATGCAGTAGGTCGTCAACGTGGTGCAGGTCTTGGTGGTGGACACGATGAGCGTGAACAAACATTAAACCAATTACTAGTTGAAATGGATGGTTTCGGTGCAAATGAAGGTATTATTATCATCGCTGCAACAAACCGCCCGGATATTCTAGATAAAGCATTATTACGTCCTGGTCGTTTTGACCGTCAAATTACGGTTGGTCACCCAGACGTAAAAGGCCGTGAAGCTATCCTTAAAGTACATGCACGCAATAAGCCATTATCAGATACAGTTGATTTAGCTGCTGTTGCCCAACGTACACCAGGATTCTCAGGTGCAGATTTAGAAAACTTGTTAAACGAAGCAGCTCTAGTAGCAGCTCGTAAAAACAAAAAAACAATTAACATGGCTGATATTGATGAAGCTTCTGACCGCGTAATTGCCGGTCCTGCAAAAGCAAGCCGTGTTTACTCTCCAAAAGAGAAAAAGCTTGTTGCATTCCATGAAGCCGGTCACGTAGTTGTCGGTCTTGAATTGGATGAAGCAGATACTGTTCATAAAGTAACGATTGTCCCTCGTGGTCAAGCTGGTGGTTATGCCATCATGTTACCGAAAGAAGAGCGCTTCTTCACAACTAAGCAAGAGTTACTTGACCGTATCGCCGGATTACTTGGCGGACGTGTTGCGGAGGAAATCGTGCTTGGCGAAGTATCGACAGGTGCACATAATGACTTCCAGAAAGTAACGAGCATTGCACGTGCAATGGTAACAGAATATGGAATGAGCAATAGTCTTGGTGCTGTTCAATACGGTTCAAACCAAGGGGGCAATCCATTCTTAGGTCGTGACTTCGGTTCAGATCAAAACTATTCTGATACAGTAGCATATGAAATTGATAAAGAAGTTCAGCGTATCGTTGATGAGCAATATGCTCGTACGAAACGTATTTTAACAGAGCGTCGTGATTTACTAGATTTAATCGCAAATACGTTAATTGAAAAAGAAACGTTAAATGCACAGCAAATCGAACATTTACGCGACCACGGTATATTACCTCCTGAAGAGGCGGTAGTAGAATCAGAACTTCCAAAAGAACAGAAAGAAGCAACACCAACAATTGAAACTGCTGGTAATGTTTCGATCAATGAAGAAGTTCAAGGTGAAAAGAAATCACCAACTGTTGAAGATTTGCCGAAAGACGTTTCAGATGATCGCCCTCAAGGCATCGATGAAGACCGTCCAAAATAATACAACGAAACTGACTATTTCCTGGGAAAAGGAGATAGTCAGTTTTTTCTTCTTAATATGTGCCTTTTGACAAAAGGGAACTTGGTTAAAGTGGAGGGCGCAGACTCAAGAGGAAAGCGTCTGTCCTCTTGGGAAATCAACGGATGTTGTTGAAAGGGAAGGATTGCCGGCTAAAAATACTGAATACTGTATAGTAGATGGCCAAATATGGTATGATTTTTTTCAGTACAGGAAAAGTAGGTGCCACTTGTGATTTTAGTAATGAATGCAGGTAACTCCAATATCATTTTAGGAATTTATCATCAGGATAAACTTATCCATCATTGGCGGACGGAAACAAACATACGAAAAACTGAAGATGAATATGCGATGCAATTTAAGGCGTTTTTTGCTCATGAAGGCATTTCATTTGAACAAGTAAAAGGGATTATTATATCCTCAGTTGTGCCACCTATTATGTTTGCACTTGAATTAATGTGTAAAAAATATTTCAATATCCAGCCTTTAATTGTAGGGCCCGGTGTAAAAACAGGCTTGAATATAAAGTATGAAAATCCGCGTGAAGTTGGGTCAGACCGTATCGTGAATGCGGTTGCCGCATTACAGCAATATAGCGGCAGACCACTAATTATTATCGATTTTGGTACAGCGATTACGTATTGTTTCATTAATGAGCGTGGCGATTATATAGGGGGAGCCATTGCACCCGGTATTGCCATTTCAACAGAGGCGCTCTATACGCGTGCTGCCAAGCTACCTCGCATAGAAATTGCCCATACATCACAAGTTGTGGCAAAAAATACGGTAGCTGCTATGCAAGCGGGTGTTTTTTACGGCTTTTTAGGACAAGTAGAAGGCATCGTCAGTCGGATGAAGGCGCAAAGTAAAGAAGAGCCCCTTGTTATTGCAACTGGCGGTCTGGCAAAATTAATCGCTAATGAAACCCAGATGATTGATGTCGTCGATCCGTTATTGACACTCAAGGGACTTGCGACGATTTATAAAAGAAATCAATAGAAAAGAGGAATTTCAACATGAAAGACTACTTAGTAAGAGGAATTGCATATGACGGACAAGTTCGTGCATTTGCAACAAATACAACAGAAACTGTAGGAGAAGCGCAACGCCGCCATAATACATGGCCGGTCGTATCTGCTGCACTAGGCCGTTCAATGACAGCATCTGTAATGATGGGTGCGATGTTAAAAGGGGACGACAAAATTACGGTAAAAATCGAAGGGAACGGCCCAATCGGTCCAATGGTTATCGATGCAGATGCCAAAGGAGATGTGCGAGGCTTCGTTACAAATCCACATGTGCACTTTGAATTAAATGAACATGGAAAACTGGATGTACGTGCAGGTGTCGGTTCTGAAGGGGCACTGACAGTTGTTAAAGACTTAGGTTTACGTGATATGTTCTCGGGTCAAACACCGATTGTCTCAGGAGAAATCGCTGAAGACTTCACATACTACTTCGCTTCATCTGAACAGGTACCTTCTTCAGTAGGCTTAGGAGTATTAGTAAATCCGGATAATACAATTTTAGCTGCAGGTGGCTTTATCATTCAATTAATGCCGGGCTGTGATGAAGAAACGATCGAAGCAATTGAAAAACGTTTATCTTCAATCGAGCCTGTATCAAAAATGATTGAAAAGGGATATTCACCTGAGCAAATTTTAGAGGCGGTATTAGGAGAAGGAAATGTTCAAATTCTTTCATCAATGCCTGTACAGTTCCAATGTCAATGTTCAAAAGAGCGTTTTGGTGCGGCAATTATCAGTTTAGGTGTCGGTGAGATTCAGGAAATGATTGACGAAGATGGTCAGGCAGAAGCGCAATGCCACTTCTGTTTGGAAAAGTACCACTTTGATAAAAGTGAACTTGAAGGCTTTGTGAATGAAATCCAATCGTAATTTACACCAAACACCACAACCAACTCAAAATAATTTACCGTACACACAACGACGCTTAAAAACAAAACCTACGTTGCTGTTATTGCTGCTATTGTTAATCGGAAATCTATTTTGGTTTATATTATGGTTACTCCCATCTGATGAAAAAACATCAGAAAAAGAAGATGGCGGCGGCGAAAAAATTGCTGCCGTCGAGGGAGATCCAATTACACGCCAACAATGGCTTGCTGAAATGGAAAACCGATACGGAAAAGAAACATTGCAGAGTTTAGTAAATGAAGCTGTTATGGAAAAAGCGGCGAAAAAATACAAACTCGAAGTAAAAGAAGAAGAGATCGATTTAGAAATTGCCTTATTACGCTCGGCACAAGATTCAAACGATACAACTTTACATAGCTTATCTCCAGAGCAACTGCGTCAAAAAATGCGTGCTCAACTCATCCTGGATAAAGTACTAACAAATGATATTGTAGTAGAAGAGGACGAGGCTAAAAAATATTACGAAGACAATAAGTCGATTTATAATATTCCAACTACACACCGAACAAGTATGATTATCGTGAATTCAAAAGAGGACGCGGAACGGGTGGAAAAAGAGCTGAAGGACGGCTCTGATTTTGCAGTTCTGGCACGTGAGCATTCATTGGATACAGCTTCGGCTAGTTTAGGCGGCGATATTGGTTTTATTTCATCAAGTCAATCGACAGTTGATCCTGCGATTTTACCGGAAGTGGAAAAGCTGAAAGAAAAAGAAACTTCCAAACCATTTGTATTAAGCGATGGGCGCTATGCGATCGTCAAGTTGACAGAGAAAATGGAAGGGCAGTCATTCAGCTTTGATGAAGTAGAAGGCCATGTAAAACGTCAGCTCGCTTTAGAACAGCTGCCGCCTTCCATTACACCGGAAGCTTTCTGGGCAGAATTTGATGCCACATGGATTTATGGAGAATCCAAAAATTAACGTTAAATTTTAGACAGGCAAGGGCAGAAGTTGAGGTTTTTAATGAAAGAGGAACTTTTATTTAGAAACTGCTACTTGTTGTCCATGCCTTTTTTTATTAAATAAAGCGAAATAGTCAGAAATTTTCCAAAAATTTCGTTTCAATTAATTGACAAGTAGTATTAAAAATTGATAAGATACAAATTAAGTAAAACCTATTGATTTGGTAGGGATTTGGAGAGGAATGGATAAAATGAGTAAATTAGCAAATTCAGTGGCGGACTTAGTAGGTCGCACACCAATCGTAAAATTAAACAATGCTACAAATGAAAATGAAGGTACAGTTTACGTTAAACTTGAATACTTTAACCCAGGTTCTTCAGTAAAAGACCGTTTAGCTTTAGCTATGGTCGAAGCAGCAGAAAAAGACGGCACATTAAAGCCAGGTGGTACAATCATTGAGCCGACTTCTGGTAACACAGGTATTGGTTTAGCAATGATTGCGGCAGCAAAAGGCTATAAAGCAATTTTAGTAATGCCTGAAACAATGTCATTAGAGCGCCGCAACCTTTTACGTGCCTATGGTGCTGAATTAGTATTAACACCAGGTCCAGAAGGTATGAAAGGTGCAATTGCAAAAGCAGAAGAATTATCTAAATCAGAAGGTTACTTCTTGCCACAACAATTCAAAAATGAAGCAAACGCAGAAATTCACCGTTTAACAACAGGTCCTGAAATTGCGGAAGCATTCGAGCAAGAAGGTTTAAAATTAGATGCATTTGTTGCAGGTGTAGGTACTGGCGGTACAATAACTGGTGCAGGCGAAGTATTGAAAAATAAATTCCCTGAAATTGAAATCATCGCTGTTGAGCCTAAAGATTCTCCAATTCTTTCAGGCGGTAACCCTGGTCCACATAAAATTCAAGGTATTGGTGCAGGTTTCATTCCGGACGTATTAAACACAGAAGTATATGATTCTGTATTGCCGGTTGAAAACGAAACAGCATTCGAATATGCACGTAAAGTAGCACGCGAAGAAGGTATTTTAGCTGGTATTTCTTCTGGTGCAGCAATTTATGCTGCAATCGAAACAGCAAAGCGTTTAGGAAAAGGCAAAAACGTATTAGCGATTATCCCATCAAACGGTGAGCGCTACTTATCAACACCTTTATACCAATTTGAAGACTAATTAATATTTATCTAAGAGATCTTTAAAAGCCATTTTGCGAGAATAACTCTCGTAAAATGGCTTTTTTTCTTAGAAACTGCTAAGTTATAAATGGATTTTTAAAGCGTTATCGAGTTTAATTAAGAAAAAGGTAAAGCAGGTGTAAATAGATGCAACAACTAGAAACACATACATTTTACATGACGAAAGATGAATTTTACTATAGTTTCCAGGAACAGACGACAAAGGAAAAACAGCGGGCGTTTATGGAAAGCGGTCGTGGAGGGCATTATTCAATCGCCGCATGGCAGCCTATTGCAAGCGCAAAGTCAGTGGCACAAGGTCTTGAACTTACTTGGAGAAATGGGGAGACAGAGCTTAAAACAGGTGAAGCACTTGCGGAGCTGGAAAAAGTGATCGCCAAGTATAAGCTTGAAGCGAATCCGAAACTTCCTGATTTCCAAGGTGGGGCAATTGGATTTATTTCATATGATTATGCGCGCACAATTGAATTCCTTCCAAATGAGGCGGAAGATGACTTACAAGTACCGGATCTGTATTTTTATTTATTTGATCATTGGGCAGTACATAATGTTAAAACAGATGAAGTGACATTGATGAAATTTGCTACTAGTGAAGTTGATTTACTTTCATGGCAAAAGGATTGGCAACGGCATGCGGAAGCAGGATTGGAAAAACGTCATTTTAATCAGGAAACAGCGAAAAACATGCAGCAGGATGAAGCGGAATTGCAAGTTTCCTTCAGCGGAGCTGCATTTGAAGCTGCTATACATAAAATTCAGCACTATATTGGACAAGGTGATGTGTTCCAGGTGAACTTATCTGTGCGTCAGGCGAAAAAACTTTCGGCTGCACCGATTGAGATGTATGAGGCAGTTCGTTCGTTTAATCCTTCGCCGTATATGGCTTATATTGAAAGTGGGGATTTTGCGGTTGTTAGTGGCTCTCCGGAATTACTTGTAAAACGTAAAGGAAATGAGCTTTCGACAAGACCGATTGCAGGGACACGTCCGCGCGGAGCATCAGAGGAGCAGGATTTAGCGTTGGCCAATGAGCTCATTGAACATGAAAAAGAGCGCGCAGAACATGTCATGCTAGTTGATCTGGAACGCAATGACTTAGGACGGGTGAGCAAATACGGAACGGTAGAAGTAAATGAGTTTATGGTGATCGAGCATTACTCGCATGTAATGCATATTGTTTCGAATGTTCGGGGAGAAATTGCGCAAGGGAAAACAAATGCTGATGTCATTCGGGCAATGTTCCCGGGTGGAACGATTACAGGGGCACCGAAAATCCGTACGATGGAAATTATTGAAGAACTTGAGCCGGTACGCCGTGGTCTATACACAGGATCGATCGGTTGGATTGGCTATACAGGCGACCTTGAATTAAATATCGTTATCCGTACAGCGTATATTCAAGAGGGCATTGCTTACATTCAGGCGGGTGCCGGAATAGTCATCGATTCGATTCCGGAAAACGAATATATTGAGTCAATGAATAAAGCGAAAGCAATGTGGCAGGCAAAAGCAATGGCAGAAGAGGTGAGCAAATGATTTTAATGATTGATAACTATGATTCGTTTACATATAACTTAGTACAATACTTCGGTGAATTCGGTCATGAATTGGTCGTAAAGCGCAATGACGAAATTACGGTTGAAGAAATCGAAAAGCTTCGTCCGATGATGCTCGTTATTTCACCAGGGCCTTGTACACCAAATGATGCAGGGGAAAGTCTTCGTATTATCGAACATTTCGCAGGGAAGCTTCCGATTCTAGGTGTGTGCTTAGGTCATCAGGCAATTGCACAAGTATTTGGCGGCGATGTAGTGCGTGCAGAGAGATTGATGCACGGGAAAACTTCCCCTGTGCTTCATAATGGGATTGGTCTGCATAGAAAGAATGCGAACCCGTTTTTAGCAACGCGCTATCATTCACTGATCGTAGAACCTAAAACATTACCGGACTGTCTGGAAGTGACGGCTTGGACAGAGGAAGGCGAAATTATGGGTCTGCGTCATAAACAGTATCCGATTGAAGGGGTTCAATATCATCCGGAATCGATTATGACCGAAGACGGCAAGCAGCTGTTACGAACATTTATTGAGACGTATTGTTAGGAGGAGTGGCAATGCTTTGTTGGATGAACGGCCAGTATATCGATGAACAGGATTTGAAAATTTCCCCGTTTGATCACGGTTTTTTATATGGACTCGGTTTTTTTGAAACGTTTCGGACATATGATGGGAAGGCTGTTTATTTGCACGAACATTTCAGCCGTCTGCTCGAAGCATTAAAAGAATACCGTATTCATTTTCCGTATACGTTTCAGAACATAGAAGAGGTTATAGAAAAGCTCAATGCACAGGACGGCAAAGAAGGGTATTTTCGCTTAAATGTATCGGCTGGTGTGCATCCGATTGGACTTGCCCCGTCCGAATATAACGAACCAACTATTATTCTGTTTCGTAAAGAACTGCCGAATATGGTGCGCGGTACAGAAAAAGAAGCGGTCTGGCTGAAAACGGCGCGTAATTCCCCTGAACAGCAGATACGCTATAAAAGCCATCATTACGGCAATAATGTTCGAGCGCGGTTAGAATTGTCGAGTTTAGCGACACAAGAAGGTTTCTTTACTGATCAGGACGGTGTTGTCGCAGAAGGCATTACGTCAAATGTCTTTTGGATAAAGGATGGTATACTGTATACGCCTTCTACTAGTTTAGGTATTTTACCGGGCATTACCCGAAAAATAGTCATTCAACTCGCTGACGAACTCCAGATTCCGGTCCGGGAAGGCCGCTTTATGGCATGGGAATTGGAACAGGCGGATGAATGCTTTATTACAACAGCTGTACAGGAGCTTGTACCGATTTCCCGTATTGGAAAGGTACAGTTTGCCGGCAGTGAAGGCAGACTTTATAATAAACTGCATCAAATATATTTACAAAAAATCATTACGCGTTTAGGAGACCGTCATGTTAGAAAACTATAAAGTACTCACATTAAATGGGATTGAACTGGATTTTCGTAAAGAAACATTCGTTATGGGCATTTTAAATGTAACACCTGACTCATTTTCGGATGGCGGCAAATTCAATTCGGTTGAAAAAGCCGTCGCCCAGGCAAAAAAAATGGTGGCAGATGGAGCGAAAATTATCGATGTCGGCGGGGAATCAACACGCCCTGGCTATATACGAATTTCAGATGAAGAAGAAATTGCACGTGTCGTACCGGTAATTCGAGCGCTTTTAAAAGAAGTACCTGCCATTATTTCAATTGATACGTATAAATCGAATGTTGCGCGTGCCGCAATTGAAGCAGGTGCACATATTATTAATGACATATGGGGCGCAAAAGCGGATCCGGAAATGGCAAAGGTTGCTGCAGAGATGGATGTACCGATTATTTTAATGCATAACCGTCTGTCAGATCAGTACGATAACTACTTTACTGATTATATGGCCGATATGCAGGAAAGTATTGCGATTGCAAAAGCAGCGGGAGTACGTGACGAGCATATTTTCCTTGATCCGGGCATCGGTTTTGTGAAAAGTCTAAGTGAAAGTATTGAAACGATGCAGCGCCTCGATGAACTTGTTGCATTAGGTTATCCTGTATTGCTTGCGACATCACGTAAGCGTATGATTGGATCAATTTTAGAATTACCTGTAGAGGAACGTGTGGAAGGCACAGCCGCTACTTGTGCATTTGGTGTCCAAAAGGGCTGCCACATGATGCGTGTTCATGATGTTAAAGAAGTGGTACGTACAGTAAGAATGATGGATGCGCTTGTAGGGAAATTTGAAGTACAAGGTGAATTGGCACCGAGACATTAAGGAGTTTGCAATGGATTACATTCATTTAAAGGAAATGCAGTTTTTTGGTTATCACGGTGTATTACCGGAAGAGAACGTATTAGGACAACGCTTTCGGGCTAATGTTTCACTTGCCGTTGACATGAAGCGGGCGGGTGAGACAGATGAGTTGGATCATACGGTAAGTTATGTCGGCGTTTATGATATTTGTAAAGAAGTAATTGAAGGTAAGCCGTATAAATTAATTGAAGCGGTTGCGGAAAAAGTTGCTTCAAGTATTTTAATGCAATATAAAGGTCAGATTTTTGGGTGCCGCGTCGAAATTATTAAGCCTGATCCTCCAATTCCGGGGCACTATAAAGAAGTCGCGGTCGAAATTACAAGAGGGCAATTCGTATGACGACGACAGCGTATTTATCGATTGGTACCAATATCGGTGAGCGTGAGCAAAACTTGCAGGACGCGGTAAAGTTGCTCAATGCACATGAGGCGATTACAGTAACAGCGATTTCTTCAATTTATGAGACAGCAGCAGTAGGTTATACAGACCAGGCCGATTTTTTAAATATTGCCGTTGCTCTTGAAACGGAACTGGAAGCATATGAACTTCTCGCGCAATGCCAGAAAATCGAAAATGATCTTGGTCGTGTTCGTGAATTCCGCTGGGGTCCGCGAATAATCGATTTGGATATTTTACTGTATGGTCAACAACAGTATGAGACCGAAAACTTAACGATTCCGCATCCTCGTATGTATGAGCGTGCATTCGTGCTTGTACCGTTAGAAGAGATTATGACGCAAAACTATGATATGCTTGTATGCGTGCAAAAAGCGTTACATGCACTTGATATAGAGAAAGAAGGCGTCAATCTGTGGAAGAAAATCAATACGGTCGCAGAATTCGTGCCTTTCGAAAACTGAAACGAATTCAGCAAACCGAATTTGCAAAACATATTGGTATATCTGTAACGATTTTAGGGCGTATTGAACGTGGGGAGAAAAGTGCCTCTGAAGAACAACTTCAAACAATTGCAGATGTATTACAAATAGATATAACCGAATTAAAAGGTGAATAACCTAGTGGAGGGAACATAAAGGTGTCAAACATCGACCAAAAGCCATTCCAAATAGGCGATATTATTATGGATAACCGTGTCGTTCTTGCCCCAATGGCTGGAATTTGCAACTCGGCTTTCCGTTTAACTGTAAAAGAGTTTGGTGCAGGGTTAGTCTACGCGGAAATGATCAGTGATAAAGCGTTGAATATCCGCAACAAAAAAACATTGGACATGCTTTATATCGATGAGCGAGAAAATCCGATGACACTGCAAATTTTCGGAGGAGACAAAGAAAATTTAGTAGAGGCAGCGAAGTTCGTAGACAAACATACAACAGCCGACATTATCGATATCAATATGGGGTGTCCTGTAAACAAAATTATTAAATGTGAAGCTGGCGCAAAATGGCTTCTTGATCCGAACAAAATTTACGAAATGGTTTCAGCTGTTGTCGATGCAGTCGATAAGCCAGTTTCGGTAAAAATGCGTATCGGATGGGATGAAGAGCGTGTATTCGCTGTAGAAAATGCTCAAGCAGCAGAACGTGCTGGTGCAGCCGCTATTGCAATGCATGGCCGAACGCGTGTTCAAATGTATGAAGGTAAGGCAAACTGGGATGTCTTAGCCGAAGTGAAGAAAAATATTAGCATCCCGTTTATTGCAAATGGGGACGTGGAAACACCGGAAGATGCAAAGCGCATTCTGGAACATACGAATGCAGACGCGGTTATGATTGGTCGTGCTGCTTTAGGAAATCCATGGATGATCTATCAAACGGTGAAATACTTGGAATCAGGTATTCAAATTCCCGAGCCTTCTATTCGTGAAAAGATGGATGTTTGTTTACTTCATTTTGAACGTTTAAAGGCACTTAAAGGTGAAAAAGTGGCGGTAAGAGAAATGCGTAAACATGCATCTTGGTATTTAAAAGGAATTCGCGGAAACGGGAAAATCCGTAACGCCATCAATTTAACAGAGACTGAGCAAGATTTACGTATTCTTTTAAACAGTGTTGCAGATGAATATGAAGAAGAAGCGGTTATTGTATAAACAGTAGAGAAAGGCATCAGCTGATGATGCCTTTTTGTTATGTAAAGAAAAAGCACTTAACAGAATTATCTGATATTTAAAATTAATTCGAAACAGGTGAATCACTAAAAGAAATGCTGTACAATGGAAACATTATGGACTATTGTGCCGTTTTGGAGCGCAAAAACATTAAGGAGTGAAATACGTGTCAAATATCGAAGAATTAAACGACCAACTTTTGGTGAGACGCCAGAAGATGACAGATATTCGCGAAAACGGTATGGACCCATTCGGCAGCCGTTTTGAACGCACACATTTATCGAACGAAGTTATTGCAGAAAATGAGCAATTTGATAAAGAGCAATTAGAAGAAAATCCACGTGAAGTTGTAATTGCTGGACGTATTATGACGAAGCGCGGTAAAGGTAAAGCAGGTTTTGCGCATATCCAGGACTTAGAAGGCCAAATCCAAATTTATGTTCGTAAAGATGCAATCGGTGAAGAAGCATATGAATTATTCAATAAAGCAGATCTTGGGGATATCGTAGGGGTAAAAGGAAACGTATTCCGTACACAAGTTGGAGAGCTATCTGTTAAAGCGACAGAGTTTACTTTCCTAACAAAAGCTTTACGCCCGTTACCTGATAAATTCCACGGCCTGACAGACGTAGAACAGCGCTACCGTCAACGCTATGTAGATTTAATGACAAACGATGAATCTAAAACAACATTTATCCAACGCTCAAAAATCATTCGTGCAATCCGCAACTATTTAGATAACAATGGTTATTTGGAAGTTGAAACACCGATGCTGCATACAATTGCAGGTGGTGCGGCGGCTCGTCCGTTCATTACACACCACAATGCATTGGATATGGAATTATATATGCGTATCGCTATCGAACTGCATTTAAAACGTTTAATCGTTGGCGGTTTGGAGAAAGTATATGAAATCGGCCGTGTATTCCGAAACGAAGGTATTTCAACTCGTCATAATCCGGAATTCACAATGATCGAATTATATGAAGCGTATGCAGACTATAACGATATTATGGATTTAACAGAAAACCTTATTGCACATGTGGCCAAGGATGTTCTTGGTACAACATCTGTACAATATGGTGAAGATACAATTGAATTAGGTGTTGGCTGGAAACGCGTGCATATGGTAGATGCAGTTAAAGAAGCAACAGGTGTGGACTTCTGGGCACCAATGACTGTAGAAGAAGCACGCAAACATGCTGCTGAACACGGCGTGGAAATTAAAGATGCACATGAAGTAGGTCACATCATCAATGAATTCTTCGAGCAAAAAGTAGAAGAAACATTAGTACAACCTACTTTCGTAACAGGTCACCCGGTGGAAATTTCTCCATTAGCGAAGAAAAATCCTGAAGACCCACGCTTCACAGACCGTTTCGAGCTATTTATCGTTCGCCGTGAGCATGCAAATGCCTTCACAGAATTAAATGATCCAATCGATCAACGTGAGCGTTTTGAAGCTCAAATGGCCGAGAAAGAAGCAGGAAATGACGAAGCACATGAAATGGATAATGATTTCATCGAAGCATTAGAATACGGTATGCCGCCAACTGGTGGTTTAGGTATCGGTATCGACCGTTTAGTAATGTTATTAACGAACTCACCATCAATTCGTGATGTTTTATTATTCCCGACAATGCGTCATACAACGAAATAAGTTTATTTTAATTAGGGCCCTGCGTTATTCGCAGGGCCCTTTTCTTTATTATAGGAAGAAGAGCGTACTTACTTGTTTGTCGTGAACGGTGGAGAGTGTGTTGACGGTTAGAATGTTATAGAAGGGTATAAAGAAATGAGGTAACTGTTAGGCATTCCTTTCTATGTACTGGAAAGGAATTAAGAGAAGCGATACAGATTTCAATAAAAAGTATAATATTTTTTGAAATAACTATTGCAATATAATTGTAAGGGTGGTATATTATTTCTTGTCGCTAAAACGTGACGCAACAAATTACAAAGTTCTTTACTTTCCGACTTTAGAGTGGTAAAGTATAAGAGTTACCGAATTTGCAGTGCAATATGGAGTTAAAAACTTTTTAAAAAAGTTGTTGACATTCATATTACATAAATGGTAAGATATAAAAGTTGTCACAACGGCAACACAATGAACCTTGAAAACTGAACAAGCAACGTTAATGAAACAAGCTTCTTAAATGAAGCAAACAATAGATT
>NZ_JBELZM010000022.1:0-44092 GCF_040273735.1 Solibacillus sp.
ACTATAAAAATTGAGAAATACTAATGGAAAAGTGTTTTAATGATACTAAAGTTGCTTTAATTAACTACATATAAAACATAGAGGCACTGATAAACGATCTTCACTATGAGCATTGTGCCTTGTTCACGGGCCAGATTGTTGAATAACAATCTCATATATATATCGAACGCCTTTGGAAATTAAAAATCAAGTAACTAACAGAACTATGTTATTCTTTGATAAATATTTTAAAAATGCTGATAGGTGGTATTTTGATTAATGGAATTTATACTTATCTTATTTCTTTGTCCATTTGCTGTTGTTATCGCATCCATAATAGGTTTTTTACTAATTAAAAAGTGGTATGTAATGCCTACAGTAACTTTAATTTTGTTTACTATTTTGACTTTTACCGTTTTCAATGAGACCTTCTTTTTTTGGGTAGTAGTTTATACGATAATATCGATAATTGTTAGTTTATTTATGAAGGTTATAAAAAAATAAATTGGCAAGAAAGCTGGAATCTGTATTAAGTAATAGATTTTTATGAATAAATGATTATGATTTATAACGTAAATAAAATTTAACTATTGTTGCCAAACCCATAAATATTCAATTATAGGGCTCATGAACGGTTATGATACAATCGCGTACTTCCATACGCTCAGTCATATTTTTCTGGTAGATACAACCGCATATAAAGATAACCATCCTCAACATCGTCTGTTTTTTCAAAGCCGATGTTGCTCCAAAATTTTTGTGCGGTTCTATTTTCTTGATTAACTGGTAAGGAGATTCTTCTTGCATTAAATTCTTTACATAAATATTCAATACAAAGCTTAGCCGCTGCTGATCCATAGCCTCTTTTTTGAAAACGGCTATCTATCATAAAATTTATGATTTGGGGGTTATTTTCACCAATATACATTGAAACAAAACCCACCATCGCATTATCGGCATAAATTGCGAAAGGGCGTGAATCATTATAAAATACCCACGCTTCGGCTAATGACCACGCTACAGAATCTACAAAGTCCACATTGGTATCAATTGTACGCAAGTTTAAACACTCTTCATAATTGTCACTATTAATTTTTCTTAACTCTAGCATAGCAATATCACCTTCCAAACATAGTTATGACTGTTAAATATATATCTTAATACAATCTCGAATCCTGGAAGTTATCTTCGATTGATTTTGAATCAGTTCTCCTTGATAACAGTAATTCATATAGTCGCATTGCACCATTTTATTATAGCACTATGCGATTTTTCGCATAAGATACGAAAGAAATTTCATAGATAAATAACTCAACATCATTATTGAAATTTATGCTAATTAACCTGTTTAATTGCGTTATTTGCACTTTTCTCCCGATCAACCGAACCCGTTACCCATAAGAGCGAGATTCCTTATGTATCCAAAATTTCATTTAGGTTCAATCAATAACACAACAAAATGGACCGATTGTGGAATAATGAATGCCGGAAGTATTATTGAATATGTTCTAATCATTTATTGAAACGAATAGATTGGTAGGGTGAGTTTAATTTTTGTGACATGGAGGAATGAAGATGATCAAACGAGTAAATCCAGAATTTTTAGCCGGTTTAGAATCATTTACGGATTTTGATTTTAAGGTAGAACAATTGGAGGCTATGCGTGAAGGTATGGCACAAGCGGTACAGCCTTTAACAAGCACTGAAACAGTTGATATTATTAATAAAACAATTACTGGCATTGATGATAATGAAATTCGCGTTCGTATTTATAAACCAGCCCATCAAGATCAACAATTACCGGTTTTACTGTGGATTCATGGCGGGGGTTATATACTAGGTAGCATTGAAGACAATGATCATCTTTGTGTACAAGTTGTAGAAACAGCTAACTGTGTCGTCGTTTCCGTGGATTACCGTTTAGCTCCGGAATATCCTTACCCTGCACCTCTTGAAGATTGCTACAGCGCACTTGCATGGATTGCGGACAATGCAGTAGAACTGAAAATCGACAAAAGACGTATTGGCGTAGCTGGGGCAAGTGCTGGCGGTGGATTGACAGCAGGTTTAACATTGCTAGCTCGTGACCGTGAGTATCCGTCAATTTGTTTCCAAATGCCACTTTATCCGATGATTAATGACAGTAACGATACACCTTCTGCGAACGAAATTACAGAAGGTATGATCTGGAACCAAAAAACGAATGATTTTGGCTGGAAATGCTATTTAGCCGAATTGCACGGGCATGATGAAGTACCGATTTATGCTGCACCGGCAAGAGCTGAGGATTATCGTAATCTTCCATATACGTATACATGTGTTGGGCAATTGGATCCTTTCCGTGACGAAACAATTACGTATGTATCTAAATTGGCACAAGCAGGTGTTGATGTGGAATTTCACTTATATCCTGGTGCATACCATGGTTTTGAATCACTGAATCCTCAGTCAGAACTTGCTCAAAAAGTGATTAAAGAATATGTGAATGCAATTAAAGTCGGCTTTGACCGCGTGAAAGCAACTGTTGGTCAAGTGGAAGAAGTAAAATAAATATTTAAGCTTCTGTGAATGCTCGGTTCAAAATTGAACCGAGCATTTTAATTTTGAACAGTGTAATGGTAATTTAAAGATACGCTTTAAATGAGAGCGCATTATAATTCCTTTTTTCATACAGGTAGATTATCAGAGCGGATAATTGCTGAATACCGAGATGGATTTTGTTTTCATCCACTTGTGAAATACTTAGGCGAATTGCTTTCTGTTTGTTTTCACTTAGGAACATCCTCGAAGCATTATCCACATAAATATGTTTTTCATGCAGCATGTATATCAATTTATCGACATCAATAACGGAAGGCAAGAAGATAGTGAGATAAAATCCGCTCTTGGGCTTTGTAAATTGTACATAGCCAGGTAAATACAATGAACATGCCTCTAATAATAGATTCATTTTAGTTGAATATAATCTTTTCACCTTTTCTAAATGGTAGTGAAACATCCCGTTTTTTAAATAGATTTCCAAAGCCCCCTGTGAAAGTGGCGATGTATTGAAATCTGCACTGAATTTACTGTGCACAAAGGAAGAAATCATTTTTTCAGGAAGAACCACTGTTGCGATTCGCAGTCCAGGCAAAAATACTTTGGAAAAGCTCTTAACATAAATGACTCTTTCATTAGGTTCATATGCAAACAAAGGATCGGACTTTAAATCTGTATCAAGTTCTGCCAAGAAATCATCCTCTACGATATATACATCGTATTTTTCTGCAAGAGCAACGATTTTTTTCTTTTCCGCATTAGTGTAATGATGTCCTAATGGATTGTGGCATCTTGGAATGATATAAAAGAATTTAATATCAGCGGAGCGAAATAACATCTCCAGCTTTTCAAAATCGATTCCTTCCATCGTCACTTCAATTCCGTATGTTGTAATCCCGTTTACCTGTAAGGAATCGATCATCCCAAAGTATGTAGGCTGCTCAATTAATACATTCTTTTTCCCGTTTGGAAACAGCATCGCTGAAAGAATATGAAGTGCCTGTTGTGATCCGGATGTTATTACAAGTCGATCGGGTTTCGCAAATACTTGTAAATGTTGCAAATACTTCGCAAGCTCCCTACGTAAAGAAAAGAGTCCCTGTTGATCACTATAAGTAAATAATTGTTCCTTATAATGATCGATTGCCTGGTTAATACAATGTTGAAAGTCCTCATAGGGCATAATCCTTTTATCAGGACCGGCCGACAAGAAATCAATTTCACTTTCCTTTTTGTCAGACGTTTGGAGATTATCCACTACATAATAGCCACTTTTAGGTTTTGCATAAATAATATGCTGTTTTTCCAACTCAAGTAATGCTTTTACAACCGTGTTTTTACTGCATTGAAATTGTTCAGCAAGCCGTCGGATTGAGGGCAATTTACTTCCTGTCTTTAACTTCTCATCTTTAATTTGTTGTTTGACCCATTCCAAAATGCCAATATATTTAGTTGTCATCTTGTTCTCCTTTGCTATCTGTCCCATGACAGATGGGAAATTCCCTTATTTTAAAAAGAGCGGATTTTCTTTACAATCTGTTTAATTAGCTTAATCGTATTAACTAATTATGGAATATTTTTTTACGACTGTGAAGAGGGGACGAAATGGAAATCAGTATGAAAAAAGGAATGCTATTAGGCTTTATTGGAATCGTTTGTTTCAGTTTTACATTACCGGCTACAAGCATTGCTGTCCCTTATTTTGGTGAGACAATAGTCGGATTAGGCAGGACAGTTATTGCAGCAATTATTGTCGGGACAGTATTTATTATGAAAAAGCAATCTTTACCAAGTAAAAGCCAATTTAAAAGCTTACTTATTGTCGCTGTAGGAGCGGTACTGGCTTTTCCGTTATTAACAACTTATGCGATGAAGTCATTGCCTGTTTCACATGGTGCAATTGAATTGGCTTTACTTCCACTTGCGACAGCTGGCTTTGCAACATGGCGAGGAGGTGAAAGACCTTCGAAACGCTATTGGATTGCGAGTGCAACAGGGGCGATAACAGTCATTATTTATGCCATCTATTTAGGGTTAGGCCAATTGCATAAAGGGGACTTTGCACTGATTGCAGCGGTCATATTACTTGGGTTAAGTTATGCGGAAGGAGGCAACCTTTCAAAGGAACTTGGTAGTTGGCAAGTAATTGCGTGGGCTATTTTAATTGGTGCACCGTTTTTTATTATACCTGTAGGCATTGGCTTATCTACCAGTATGCTGGTGGCGCCAATTGAAGCTTGGATCAGTTTGTTCTATTTAGGGATAGTCAGTCAGTTTTTGGCTTATGTAGCATGGTATGGTGGTATGTCTTTAGGAGGTATAGCTAGGGTAGGGCAGATTCAATATTTGCAGCCTTTTATAATGATTGGCTTTTCTGTATTATTTTTAGGAGAATCGATTACCTGGATAACAGTTGTTTTAGCTGTGATCGTTGTGCTTTGCGTAATATTAGGGAAGAATGACTTGGAGCAGAAATAGGGCTTCAAAGTTTATAATTCGTAGTATATAGAGAATGACTTCCTATAATGATTAGGACATGAACGGCAATAATTAAAAGAAGAACGGATTTCCGTATAGGGAATTCGTTCTTTTCATGTTGTTCTATAGCGGTTATGAATTAATATCCTGAATCACTTTTTCCAAGAATTCACCCATTCGTTTTACAGTTGACTCTGAAAAGTCAAAATCGACGCCGGTTTCTTTATATATCGCTGCAATGGAATGATTGTAATCGGCACTTGCACCTTTTTTATAAAATTCGACAGCTTGCTGGGGGTCCTTTTGATAATTCTCAAGTAATTGAAGAGCACCGAGCATTGACATCGAATATTCAATATCATAGAAAGGATATTGAATATAGTGAAGTGTACCGATCCAGCTCATGCCAATTTCCTTTTCAAAACCGGTAGTATCGACTGGATTCAAGCCATAACGTTTTGAAATTTCATAGAACTTTTCATCGCGTTCCATCGCAGTATGGTGAGGATTTGTATACATCCAATGCTGGAAAAGGTCTCCTGACAATGGGCCGAATAACATTGTAAACGCCCGTTTCAGCTCTTCACGTTGCGCGCTTTTGAATTCCTCTTCTTCCGGATAGAACAGATCAAACTTATCCAATAATAACAATTCCATTCCGTGTGAATACAATTCAGCTATTTCAGCTCGCCACTGGAATTCTTCAATAGGACCTTGTTCTGAAGCTTGGAGGTAACCATTCACCGCGTGACCCATTTCATGGATCAATGCAATGAGCGAGAAAAAGGAAGGACTAAAGTTTGCAAATACGAAGGTATGCCCGGATACAGGTAAAGGGACACAGAAGCCACCCGGACTTTTACCTTTACGGTCTCCAAGATCAAGCAATCCATTTGCTCTCATGTACTCCAAACGGTCTGAAAAATACGGGTCGGTCTTTCCTAACATTTCAGCAACACCGTCCAAAAGTGCGGATGTTTCAGAGTAAGGCGGATTTTTCAGCAGTTTTGCTGTGTTATCCCATGGGCGATATGTATCGACACCAAGTTTAGACTTGAAAACATCTGCAAGCCTGTTCCAAGCCGGAATAATATGCTTTTCAACATTTTCATGAAAGTCATAACAATCCCGGATACTGTACTCACGGTTTTTTGCGACAAACATATAATCACGGTAATTGTCAAACCCCGCATTGATTGCAATTTGGTGGCGCAGCTGAACGAGCTCATCCATGAGTGCATCCGTTTCAGGTTTGATTTGACGGTAGGCAGCTCTAATTAAATGATAAGCTTTTTCCCGAACATTTCTGTTCAAATTATCTAGCTGGGATTCGATAAACGGGAAAGGTTTTTCCTCTCCGTTCCATTCAACTGTCAGTCCGCCCATAATTTCACTATATTTTGTGCTTAGTTCTTGTTCTTTTACAAATAGCGGTATATTTTCTTCTCTAAACAGTTTTACTTTTGATTCTCGATAACGTCGCATTAAGCCGTAACGGTTTTCATCTAATTCATTGAAAAAAGGGGATTTGCAGCATTTTTCATCTAGCTTTGCCTCGTATGTCATTAACAGTGGCTGAATGACTTGCTGATCGTGAAGGTAAGTTGATTTAATATGCGGATCTTCCGTATTTCGGTAGAAGTCGACTAGGTGGCCTGTCAACGCTTCTTCAATTTCAAAGCGTATGTTCTTTTCATCCTCAATCCAATTTTCCAAATCAGTTATGGATTCAATTGAAACATTAAATAACCGTTGAAACTGGGCTTCAATTCCTTCGACGTCTTTCAGATTAATTAATTCTTTGTAGTAGTTAACGCTTTTCGCTTGAGACATGAATAATTCTCCCTTTACCTTCAGATTATTTTGACTAGTAAATCAATTATATTATAGGTTGGATCTTATTCATTCATTTTTTAAAAAAATAAGGGTAATAAAAATAATTCTTATAAATAAGTACTTGCTTATATAGCATCAGACTTATAATATAAGTATATTCTTATATAGTGGTGGTGGCAGGAAAAGTGGAAATCGAAGTGATGGAAAAACAGTTAAAAGCGGTTGCTGATTTAAATCGTTTGAAAATACTTGCGTGCTTGAAAAAGGGCGAAGTTTGCGTTTGTGATTTCACAAGTGTTTTGAATATTTCCCAGCCCGCAGTGAGCCAACATTTACGAAAATTGAAAGAGGCGGGCATTATTGCCGAGCGGAAAGTCGGTACGTGGAAGCATTACCGCATTCATGAAGAACAAACTGAATTGATGCATAATATTCTTGCCTCAATTGAAGAGCAGCCGACTTGTGACTGTAATATTGGCGGGATATGTATGGAGGAATAAATTGTGAGTTTATTTGTTATAGCGGCGCTTATTTTTATCGGGACGCTCATTTTAGTAATTTGGCAGCCTAAAGGATTGAACATTGGCTGGTCGGCTATGGCAGGGGCAGTTATTGCTTTAGTGGCAGGTGTCGTTGATTTTAGCGATGTTAGTACAGTGATCGATATTACGTGGAATGCAACATTGTCCTTTGTGGCAATAATATTAATCTCGCTTGTTCTAGATGAAATCGGATTGTTTGAGTGGGCGGCACTTCATATGGCACGCGCCGCAAAAGGCAGTGGAGTTAAGATGTTTGTCTATGTCAGTCTGCTTGGTGCGGTTGTTGCAGCACTTTTTGCGAATGACGGCGCAGCATTGATTTTAACGCCGATCGTCCTGGCGATGGTACGTAATCTACAGTTTAGCGAGAAAATGATTTTCCCTTTTATTATGGCAAGCGGTTTTATTGCGGATACGACTAGTTTACCGTTTGTTGTGAGTAACCTAGTGAATATTGTTTCTGCGGACTTCTTTGAAATAGGGTTTGTGGAGTATGCAGCACGGATGGTTATTCCGAACATTTTTTCTTTAGCGGCTACGATAACTATTCTACTCGTTTACTTCCACAAATCGATTCCACGTTCGTATGATGAATCGGTGCTAAAGGAACCGAAACAGGCGATTAAAGATTTGAAGATGTTCAAGTTGTCTTGGGTTGTACTTGCAGTTTTAGTGGGCGGCTATTTCTCAAGTGAATTTATCGGTATTCCGGTGTCGCTCGTTGCGGGTATCATTGCGACTTTTTTCTTGTTAATGGCGAAACAAAGTACAGTAGTCAATACGAAAGCAGTCATTAAAAGTGCTCCGTGGAACATTGTTTTTTTCTCTATTGGCATGTATGTAGTTGTGTACGGTTTAGGTAATTCAGGACTAACTCCGGCATTAGCCAGCTTCATTGAGTGGACAGCAGATCAAGGGTTATTTGTTGCAACAGTCGGAATGGGCTTTATTGCGGCGTTTTTGTCTTCTATTATGAACAATATGCCGACAGTAATGGTGAACGCACTGGCGATTGCCGAAACATCGACAAGCGGAACAATACGGGAAGCCCTTATTTATGCCAACGTAATTGGTTCTGATTTGGGTCCAAAGATTACACCGATTGGATCACTTGCAACATTGGTTTGGTTATATGTATTGTCACATAAAGGTGTGAAAATTCCTTGGGGCACTTACTTTAAAACAGGAATTGTTTTGACGGTCCCAATTTTGTTCTTCACATTAATCGGACTTTACATAACATTATTACTTTATTAAAAGGGGTTAATAAGATGACGAAGAAAAATCTGTATTTTTTATGCACGGGAAATTCATGCCGTTCCCAAATGGCTGATGGCTGGGCGAAAAAGTATTTACCGGAAGACTGGGATGTCTATTCTGCGGGGATTGAAACACATGGTGTTAATCCAAATGCAATTAAGGCAATGAATGAGGTAGGTATTGATATTTCTAATCATACATCGGATCTAATTGACGAAGAAATTTTAAACAGCGCTACGTTAGTTGTTACGCTTTGCGGGGATGCAGCAGATAAATGTCCGGTCACTCCGCCACATGTACGCCGAGAGCATTGGGGATTTGAAGATCCGGCGAAAGCGGTAGGATCAGCGGGTGAAAAATGGCTTGTTTTCCAACAAGTACGTGATGCGATTGGAGCGCGTATTGAACAGTTTGTAAAAGAAGAAATAAAAGGATAACATGTTCTCAATGGAAATCGATCGGATAAGGAGTTATTGTCATGATTTCAAGAGATCAACTGGAAAAGAACCAAGTAACGATCTATATCATAACTTTATTATTGGCGGGATTTATAGGATGGAATTCACAGTTTCATAATCAACTGGAAAATTTAATCCCGACTATCCTTTGTATCTTAATGTACAGCATGTTTGTTCAAATTCCGTTCGCTGCTTTAAAAGAATCTTTTTCAAACCGGCGTTTCTTTTACGCCCTCTGCATAGTTAATTTTATTGCGGTACCGATTGTTGTATGGGTGCTGACGTTCTTTATTCCAGATTATCCGCCACTATTATTGGGCGTTTATCTAGTTTTACTCACCCCATGCATAGATTACGTAATTGTATTTACAGCGCTTGGCAAGGGGAATGAAAAAATGATGCTCAGTGCGACACCTTTTTTATTTGTTGCACAAATGCTGTTACTGCCGTTTTATTTATGGCTGTTTATCGGCGAACAGGCGGCAAATGTAGTAGAGGTCGCGCCATTTGTTGAAGCGTTTGTCACATTCATTGTATTGCCATTATGTGTTGCACTGATTGTACAGCTCTTATCGAAAGAGGGGGGGCGTATCCATGAGATGTCTTCCTGGCTTCCGGTACCATTCATGGCTTTCACTCTTTTTGTAATAGTTGCTTCACAAATTGGCAAATTGGCGGGTTCATTTGAATGGATACTAAAAGTGATACCTATTTACATAGCATTTATGATCATTATGCCTTTTATCTCAAAGATGGTCGGGAAATGGCTGGAGCTTGATATCCGTACTGGCCGTGCACTGGTCTTTAGCGGATCGACACGTAATTCACTTGTTGTATTACCATTTGCACTTGCAATGCCTGACGAAATCCGTTCGCTCGTTGTGGCCGTTATTGTAACCCAGACAATTGTTGAGATTATAGGGGAACTTATGTATATTCGCATTATTCCGCAATTTATCTTGCGTGATAAATAGAGAATAAGCTCTTTACTGGCTATTGCTCCTATGCTGCTTTACAATTTTGAAAAGAAGGACCAAACTGCGCGTTTTGTGTAGTATAATCTTCATTACTATGTATTTTAAATAGAAAAGGAGTTTTAACATGAAAATCGAGGACTGGTTAAATAAAGAAACATCTACAATCGCAAATAAGTTAATCGACTATAACAAAAAACATATTGAAGTTGAAAAATCGATTGGATTCACTGGCCGTGATCAAATCCATCATATATTGGATAGTTTTTATGAGATTTTCTTCCCGACGATTTATAACCAAGGTGTTGTCGATGAAACACGTACAATGATGAAACTGAATAATAACCTTCGCCAGTCAGCATTGGATTTGCGTGATATTATCGAAAAAGTATTAGTCTACCAAAACTTTGATAATTGTGATGGCCAATGCCGAGAAAAAGCGGATCATGTTGTGATGAAGTTAATGGACCGTTTCCCGGAAATCCGTGAAACGATTCAAACAGATATCCAAGCTGCTTATAATGGTGATCCGGCTGCTACATCAACAGAAGAAATCATGTTAAGCTACCCGTCGATCCGTGCTGTTTTTATCCACCGTATCGCACATGAACTATATAAAATGGATGTAACAATAGTTCCACGTATCATGTCTGAATATGCACACCAGTTAACAGGAATCGATATTCATCCAGGGGCGAAGATCGGCCATTCATTTTTCATTGACCATGGTACAGGTGTCGTAGTGGGAGAAACGTGCACAATCGGCAACAATGTTAAAATCTATCAAGGTGTGACGTTAGGTGCTTTAAGTTTCCCGCTCGATGAAAACGGAAACCCGATTAAAGGTGTAAAACGTCATCCGAATATTGAGGATAATGTTGTGATCTATGCCGGTGCTACAATTTTAGGCGGGAAAACGACAATTGGCCATGACACAGTGCTTGGCAGTAATATTTGGCTGACATATTCGGTTCCGCCATATTCACGTGTTTATAATTCGCAGCCATCACCGAACATTAGCAATAGTAAAGAAGTTGTTATTGAATACGAAATCTGATCGGAAAATATATGTCTAGCTAATAGGATGGATTATATTAGTGTGATATAACTTCATCCCATTTTAAAAAATCCTATTTCGTGGATCACCTCCTTATGGCGTACCATAGAATACAAGAAAGCAGGTGTAACCATTTTAAAGGATACACCTGCTTATTTTATTACTTAATATATATATTGCTTACAAGCACGTCTTGAAGCAGCTTTGTTGGAATTTCAACAGTGACAAGTCCCATATATCCTGGAGCTATTTCATATTCATCAAACGACATCACAAGTTTACCATCTTTGGTAATATAGAAGTTTTGGTCAGGCGTAATGCCTTCAAACACACCGAATGATTCATCATGATACTCTGTTCCACCAATCCAATACATGTCAGACCCTTCTGTTTCAATCATTCTATTGCGCAGTTCTTCCTCTACATATCGGCTAATAATTCCGATGTAGCGATCATCTTTAAACAGACTTGGTAATGTAATAACTGTTTCAGCATTTTTATCAATCGTCGTATACTTCATAACAGTAGAAGATGATGCAACAATGACTTCTACATACCGTCCAAATGACAGTATTTCATCTGTATCCGTTTCAATAACATAGCCGCTATTTAGTGACATATTTCCAGCTTCCATTTCCTCTATATCTGCCTTAAATTGCTCATAAAGTGTTTTACCTTCCTCGGCGTATTCTTCATTCAATGCCTCGATGTCAGCAGAGGAACCCGAAATTTGAGGTACTTGAATTTCAGCAGTGTAAGCATCTTTTTCCATTTCATACTTAGTAAATGTGAGTACTTGTACGACTTGTCCGATAACTGGTACATCCGCCAAACTTTTTGCCATTGCTGGATTTGTATTCAGGCCTACTGTAAATAGTACTGCCGCCGCAGCAACTGATGTTAAAAAAATGGGCAGTTTGCGTTTGCTCTTCTTAGGACGATACTGCAGGTTTTTTTCGATTAACGATTCTAGTTCCTTTGGAATTGGTATATTGTTATATTGTTCTTTTAAATTTTTTAACTTGTCATTCATTACTCGGATTCTCCTCCGTCTGTAGCTCAATTTTTAATAGCTTTAATGCTTTATAAAGCCTGGATTTCGCGGTACTTAGAGGAATCGCCAAAATATGCGCGACGTCTTCGATTTTCAAATCCTCAAAATAGCGCAGCACGATTACCTCACGCAGCTGCAGAGGTAATTGATGTAAAGCCTGCTGCAAATCAAGATTGCAGTATGTATCTTGCTCTGATATTTGCAGTAAAGAATCGTCTCCAATGAGCTCGATCCGCTTTTGTTTGCGCAGTAAATCAATTGCCGTCCGCACTAAAATCGTATAAAACCAGCTTTTCAATTGATCCCGATTTGTCAGTCTTTCAAGTGCGAGCCAACCTTTTTGAATGCTGTCCTGCACCACATCGAGCGCATCCTGCTCGTTTTTTGTATAGCTATATGCGAGTCTATATAGCGAATTTTGCTGGGTACGGATAAATGTAATAAATGCATCTTCTAATTCTTCCATCATTCCTTGAAGCTCCTTTTTTACTCTGTCGACAATTATAAGACGACGGTATGTGGTTGGAAAGTTTAAATAGAGTGAAATTTTTTATATAAAAAAGCTTTCTAGCCGAGATAAGCGATAAAAATCATTAAAATACAAATTAAATTTATTAAAAAAATTTAAATAAATCCTCTTGACGTTGAGTAAAACCTTTGTTATATTTATCTCAAGTTCGAGATATTTAATTTCGGAATTTTATTTTTACTATATATCTTGAAATCGAGATAAATTGGAGGAGAATATAAAATGTCAACATTTACAGTCGATCAAACACACTCAACAATTGGTTTTGAAGTTAAACACATGATGGTATCAAAAGTTAAAGGTCAATTCATTAACTATACGGCAAACGTGGAAGCGGCAGACTTAACGGATTTAACTACTGCATCAATCAACTTTGAACTGGATGTAGCAAGTATTAATACGAACAACGAAGATCGCGATAACCACTTGAAATCAGCAGACTTCTTCAGCGCAGAAGAGTTTGGAAAAATCAAGTTTACCGCAACAAACATTGAAAAAGATGGCGATGACTATAAAGTGACTGGTGACTTAACAATTAAAGACGTTACAAAACCGGTAACATTTGATGTTGAATACGGTGGTAAAGGTACGAACCCATGGGGCGTGGAAGTATATGGTTTTGAAGCAGAAACAAAAATCAACCGTGAAGATTTCGGTTTAACATGGAATGCTGCTTTAGAAACAGGCGGCGTACTAGTAGGGAAAGATATCAAAATTAAAGTAGAGTTAGAATTAAACCCTGCTGCGTAAGTATTCATAAGGATAAATTGTCAGCAAAACGGCAATAATGATTTACGTTACTGATAAGAATGCATAAAAGTACAAAATTAAAATTTGAGGCAGAAACTTCAGTTATTTATGCATACCTATACCAATATATAAAAGCCTCAAAGTTTTAATTGATATCTTGATTCAAGGTAATTGAAGGAGTGTAAGAAATGGGATTCATCAGTAAACTATTCGGAAAAAAGAAAGTGGAGGAAATTAAAGTGGAGAAATTAAACATCGGTATTATTTTAGGATCAACTCGTGAAGGTCGTGTAAGCCCTCAAGTCGGTGCATGGGTAAAAGAACTCGCAGATAAACGCGGAGATGCAAATTATACAATCATTGATATTGCGGATTTCAAATTGCCATTACTAGGAGAACCAGGTGGGGATGCATCAGGTGCTGCAGGCTGGTCTGAAGCAATCGCAAAACAAGACGGATTTGTATTCATCGTTCAAGAATATAACCATTCGATTACAGGCGCACTTAAAAATGCATTAGACTACTTACGTGATGAATGGAACAATAAAGCAGCGGGTATCGTATCTTACGGTTCTGTTGGCGGAGCACGTGCTGCTGAACATTTACGCGGTATTTTAGGTGAATTACTTGTTGCGGATGTACGTGTACACCCAGCTTTATCATTATTCACTGATTTCGAAAACGGTACAACTTTCAAGCCAAAAGATGTGCAGGCAGATTCAGTAAACCAAATGCTGGACCAAGTAATTCCATGGTCAAAAGCTTTAAAAACAATTCGCTAATTAACGATCATCGATCTAGCACATGTCATTGCATGTGCTAGATTTATTACATAAAAATTGGACAGAGTGTTTTATTGAATGGAATGTTGTGTTCAGTTTTTACGAATGGAGGAAATGAATTTGAAAAAACATACAACCGGTATTCATCACATTACAGCAATCGTCGGTCATCCTCAGGAAAATGTCGATTTCTATGCGGGTGTTCTTGGATTACGTCTTGTAAAGAAAACCGTCAATTTTGACGACCCTGAAACATATCATCTATATTTCGGGAATGAAGGCGGGGAGCCAGGGACAATTATTACATTTTTTCCTTGGCCTGCAGCATATAAAGGCAGAATCGGCGATGGTCAAGTCGGTGTGACAACATACGTTGTACCAGTGGGAGCAATGGATTTCTGGAAAGAACGCTTAACAAAAAACAATATACTGTTCAAAGAAGAAACAAGGTTTGGAGAGACCTATTTACAATTTGATGATCCACATGGTCTGCAACTTGAAATTGTTGAGCGTGATGGGGGTTCTCCAAATGGCTGGACGTTTGGTGGAATAACTGCCGATGTAGCGATTAAAGGCTTTGGCGGTGCAATTTTATATTCATCCCAGCCGGAAGAAACAATCAGTACATTAGTTGATGTGATGGGACTTGAAGAGATTGGCCGTGAAGGTGATTTTGTACGACTAAAAGCAACAGCATCAATCGGCAATATTGTCGATGTGAAAATGACGGTCGGTAATCGTGGGGCAATGGGTGTCGGAACGGTGCATCATATTGCATGGCGTGCAAATGACGATCAAGATCACAAAGAATGGCAGCAATACGCAATTGATAAGGGGCAGCATGTAACGGACATAAAAGACCGTAATTACTTCAATGCCATTTACTTCCGTGAGTCAGGAGAGATTTTATTCGAAATCGCGACAGACCCACCAGGATTTGCGCATGATGAAACGCTGGAAACAATGGGCGAGCAGCTAAAGTTGCCGGTACAATATGAAGATTACCGTGATCGGTTGGAAAATTCGCTGTTCCCGATTAAAGTTAGAGAGTTAGATTAGTAGTGTGATAATGAAAAGGGGTTACTCAGTTTTACTTGAGTAGCCCCTTTTATAATTAAAGCAATTTCGCCATGTATAGTTCATTCACATATTGTCCGTCAATCAGTAAAGAATTTCTTTTCACGCCTTCAACTTCAAACCCCATTTTCTTATAAAGATGGACAGCTTGCTCATTATACTCAATCACCGTTAACTCCAGGCGATGGAGCTGCGACTTTTTTGCCCATTGAATCATATAGTCGAACAAAGCGGTACCAACTCCTTTACCGCGACTTTTACTATGTACACCCACAGCAATTTGTGCCCTGTGAGAAGTACGGGATAACGTTTCCGCTTTTAATAGGAGATAACCTAAAATTTCTTCCTCATGCTCTGCGATAAAGAAACCGGATGTAGGTGTCTGATTTATGGAATTGATTAAATTGCTTAAAGAAGCTGGTGCCATATTTCTTTCATCCGGCGCAAAGAGCATAAATCCGGACTGTTCCGCATCATTCATCACTGCGAGTATTTGTGATGTATCACTTTCGTTCGCTTTTCTAATTATACTTTTTTTGCCGATTGTGTTCATTGAATTCACCTCATTCTTATTGTAATAAAATTATATCATTTCCAGAATATATAAATTAAACTAAAATCAAGATAGAAATAAAATTTAAAGGGGTCTGAAAATGAAACTATTAAAAAACGGCTTTGTAGTAAATATGGAAACAGGCGAGTTTACTAGGCAGGATGTTTATATTGAAAATAACAAAATTGTAAAAGTGGCTCCTAATCTTCAAATGGAGAATGTTGAAGTAATGGATTTTACGGATAAATGGTTAATACCAGGATTGATTGATATGCATGTCCATATAAAAAAACACTTTGCCAATTACTTCACAGCAGCAGGGATTACAACGGTTCGGAATACTGCGGGGAGCATTATTGAACTCAAACCATTTATCGATGCGAATGGAAGTGAAATGGAGCCGCGCGTTATTTCTGCAGATCGCATGATTGATGGACCCCCAGGCTTGTGGGGAGACGATACTGCCTATAACATCAATGTCGACAATGTAGATCTTGCGAAACAGGAAGTAGCGCGGCAAGTAGAGCTTGGGGCACATTTTATTAAAGTTTACGGCTGGCTTGATCCTGAATATATGAAAGTAGTTACGGATGAAGCACGTAAACACAATCTGGAAGTAAGCAGTGATTTAATTCATTCCAAAAAAGTGGATGCACTTCATGCAGCACATATAGGGATTGATTGGCTGGAACATTGTTCTGGTATTATTCAAGCAATGTACCCACAGTGGGCGATGGATTCTCCGAAAGAAATCTGGGATACAATTCCGTGGGAGCAGCCTGATGAAGAATTAATAGAAAGTGTATGTAGACAATTGTTGATAAAGGATATTAAGCTATGTCCAACAATAGTATTATATGACCAAATGCAATTAGCAGATCAATATTGGACAACGGAACATGAAGTTGTTCATCATATAGAAAACAGTGAGTACTTATTTAAGTATTGGCAACAAGCTGCACAGGCAAAACAAGGACAGAACACGTTAGGTATTCAAACGAAAACAATTCAAAAAATTGCCTATACCTATTTTAAAATGGGCGGAACTGTCGTGACTGGTACAGATACCCCTGCAGGAATCTTTACTTATCCGGGCTTTGCATTACATCGGGAGCTTCAGCTGTTTGTTGATGCTGGATTTACACCATTGGAAGCCCTTCAGCAAGCTACAATTAATGCAGCGAAAGCTTTAAAAGCAGAGGATTTAGGTGATATAAAAGAAGGTTTTACTGCGGATTTATTAGTACTGAATGAAAATCCTCTTAGCGATTTAGAAAATACAATGAAAATCGATCGGATAATAAAGGACGGGAACCTGTATACGATTCCTGAGCTGCTTGAAAATATTCCGACTGAGCAAGAGATGAACGATTATATGAAAGAAGTGATTAAAACTTTCGAAGAACAAGGGTTAAATGCAGGAAATTAGGTTTAGTCAATATGGTAAGAGGGGAACTTCTATTATCGAATATGTTGTGATGTATTTGGAGAGATTAGATGTAAGTAATTACACGTAAAGGGGCTCTGAATTGACATGAGAAATAACAACGACATAGAAGTTTCACGCCGGAACATGTGGTCAGGAATACTGTTTGGCATCGGTTTGATTGCCTTTATTGATGAAACCGTTTTTCACCAGTTGTTAAGATGGCATCACTTTTACGACAAATCGACAACGGATATCGGGTTAATTTCCGATGGTATTTTTCATGCCTTCAGCTGGTTTGCTACGATAGCAGGGTTATTTTTATTTGCTGATCTGCGTCGGAAAAATGCTCTGATCTTTCAACGATGGCTCGGCGGCGTATTATTAGGGGTTGGTGTATTCCAATTGTATGACGGCATCATTCAGCATAAATGGATGCGAATTCACCAAATTCGATACGTGGACAATGTCATTGTGTACGATATTATGTGGAATGTCGGTGCTCTGATTATTTTACTAATCGGTATTTATCTATTATTCCGCAAATCAAAAAACAGTACTTTAAAAGAGAAGAATGCAAATGAATAGCCAATACTTACTGCACAGTCATGGACATAATGCTATGAATCATTCAGTACCTGGTATAAACCTTCAATTAGTGCTCGGGGTCGTTTTCGTATTTTTATTAGTAGCATATATAACCGCTGTCCTCATAACGAATCAGCGCTATAAAAAATGGCCCATTTTCCGTACAATTTGCTGGACAATTGGTATGGTTATTGCACTTGCTGCAGTTGTCGGTCCGTTGGCAAACAGTGCGCATTCTAACTTTACAGCACATATGGTGAGCCACTTATTTTTAAGTATGGTCGCACCAATTTTTTTGGCAATTGCTAAGCCGATAACTTTGCTGCTCAGAACAGCAAATACAACATTAGCACGTAAGCTGACTTCCATTTTAAAAAGTCGCTTTCTAAAATTCATTTCGCACCCGATGACTGCTGCAGTTTTAAATGTAGGAGGACTTTGGCTGCTATATACAACGAATTTGTTTACATTGATGCATGAAAATGTGTTTTTCGCTTTATTTGTACATTTACATTTTTTCATTGCAGGTTATGTATTTACGATTTCCATTATTTATTTCGATCCGGTCTACCATCAATATTCCTACCGATTCCGGGCGGCAGTTTTAATCATTGCGATCGCTGGTCATGATATATTGTCGAAGTATATGTATGCGAATCCTCCCGCTGGAGTTACATTGCAAGCGGCGGAAATGGGAAGTATGGTCATGTACTATGCAGGAGACTGGATAGAAGTTGTAATCATTATTATTTTTTGCTGGCAATGGTATAAATCAGCAAAGCCACGAAGAAATGTTGCAGTGGGGTTCAATAGGGAACAGGTTACTATGCATGGAAAATAAGATAGTTGTTACGGCTAATTAACTTTAAAAAATTTCTTCCAAAAAAAGCGTCGCAAATTTGCGACGCTTTTTTATTCGGAACATGTCAGCCCTCTTTTTTGTGAGCATTCGAAGGTGGCTGTTTTTTCGGTCGGATGTAGAGACCTAATTTCTTCCTCTCAGCCATTAATGATTTGTAGAGCGAAAGTATCATCAGCAAAATGATAAAAGAGAATGGGAAGGCGACAATTATCGCGGCATTCTGCAGTGCGGTCAAACCACCGGAGAATAATAAACTTGCTGCAATCGCAGCCTGTAAAATTCCCCAAATCAATTTTATTTTAAATGATGGGTTCATCGAGCCAAATGTTGTTTGCATCCCTAATACGAATGTAGCGGAATCGGCTGAAGTGATGAAGAATACCGCGACTAGTAAGAGCGCGATAATCGATAAAATAAAGCCTAGCGGCATCTGATCAAATACACCGAATAAAAGCTGCTCTGTCGGTAAATCAACAAGTCCTTCATCTTTTGTCAAATATGTTTCAATCGCCGTCGTACCAAACGTAGCAAACCAGAAAATACTAACAAGTGTTGGTGCTAAAATAACACCCATCAAAAATTCACGGATTGTTCGCCCTTTTGAAATACGCGCAATGAAAATGCCGACAAATGGAGACCAGGACATCCACCATGCCCAATAGAAAATAGTCCAGCTGTTAATCCAATCACGGCTGCCCGCATCACCCGGTTCCATACGTAAACTCATTTGTACGAAGTTCTGTAAATAACTGCCGAGACCTGAAGTAAAGTCGTTCATGATGGCAACAGTGGGACCAATAAATAAAGTTAATATTAATAAGACAGCTGCCAAATAGAGGTTCCAATTACTTAATAGTTGAATTCCTTTATCAAGACCGGTTGAAGCGGAAATGATAAACAATACCGTAACGATAACAATGATGATTAATTGGACAGTAAAGTTAATTGGAAGGTCGAATAAATAGGAAAGACCGCCATTAATTTGCTGTGCACCTAAACCGAGTGTTGTTGCAACACCGATAACAGTAGCGAAGACCGCAATAATATCAATTGTATATCCAATAGGACCCTTTGTTTTTTCACCGAAAAGAGGAAAAAGTGTGGAACTTATTAAACCGGGTGCACCTTTACGGAAATTGGAGTAGGCAAGTGCTAATGCGACAACACCATAAATGGCCCAAGCGGAAATTCCCCAATGGAAGAACGTGTATCGAAATGAATCTTTCAATGCTTGCTGTGAGCCTTCAGGAGCCTGTGGGGAACTAATAGCAAAATGTGATAATGGTTCCGCTGCTCCCCAGAACACTAAACCAATCCCCATTCCCGCACTAAATAGCATCGCAAACCACGATGCATTGCTGTAGTCCGGCCGGTCAGTCGGCTTACCAAGACGTATGGCTCCAACAGGACTCAATATGAGGAAAACACAAAACGCAATAATGATTGCAACAACTAATAAATAATACCAGCCAAAATTATAAGTGAGTAAATTTTGTATATTCTTGGTGACATTTTCTAAAGTTTGTGGAGCAAGTACACCAACTATTACAGCCAGCATTACTAAAGTAAATGAGCACCAAAAAACAATGCCTACTTTTTTCATTTTATTACCTCCGTTCAGTGACATATAAATGTATTACCCAGTTTGAAAAAAATAAACATTTATAATTATTTTTCAGGCTAGAAATAGGGACTGACTAGTTCAAATGGGATGTTAATAAATGAATTCGCTATAAAATATTTATATAAATATAGCGCCGATTTATCTTTATAATACCCAAATTTCCCGACTTTAACTTAAGTGAATAACTCTTTTATAAATTTCCTATACTGTGACAAAAAGGGGGGAGTCGTATTGACACAAACAATGGAAATAAAGCAGGAAATTAAACGACTTAATAAGCAATTCCTCCAATCATCAGATTTCATAGTAAAAGAAATAGAATGGAATCAAGATGAAAAAGTGATTATATGTTATTATTCTTCGCTTGTAAATAAAAATGAAGTAGACCGAAACCTTTTTTTTCTAAAACAAATAAGCAAAACACCAGTTAAAACAAAAGAAAATAATAAACAGGAAAATTCCGATATGCAAAATGGTGAAAAAAGCGAGTCAAATAATAACAGCGGAAATATTATTTCGGAAAAATCAGAAAACAAAAATATATTTGCTCATGATGATTCTGTAACAATTACTACAGAGCAATATGATGAAAAAAAACTCATTAATTATGTTTGTGATGGAGAAACCATTATTATCTTGCTGCAATCAAGAAAAATGATTAGGTTTAGTAGCCCTGAATTTGTACATGGTACACCAGACGAACCAGAAAATGAACAAATTTTGCGCGGATCACATGAAGGATTCGTTGAAAGTTTTGATGCGAATATATCGCTTATACGAAAGCGTATAAGAAATAATAAGCTCGTTGTAAGAAAAATCATACTTGGAAAGAATACAAGGACCGTTATTTACTATTATTATGTCGATGATTTAGTTGATAAAGAAGCATTAAAAACCGTAGAAAATCGCTTAAATGCAATCGATATTGACGAAGTTTATAGTATAGGACAACTAAATGATAATTTAGATGATCAAGTGTGGTCCCCATTTCCTCAACTTCTTAGTACCGAGCGACCAGATCGTGTTACTGCAAATATTTTGGAAGGCAAAATCGCCATCATGACAGATTTATCACCGACTGCACTAATCGGTCCAGTGACTTTTTTTTCATTTTATCAGACACCGGATGATTTTAATTCACGTGTGTTGGTAGGAACATTTTATCGGTTACTGCGAGGGTTCAGTCTTCTGTCAGCGATTTTTTTGCCGGCTTTCTATATTGCAATCATCAGTTTTCATTTTGAAGTGTTGCCGCTTGAACTCGCAAATAAAATAAAGACGGATATTAATCAAATTCCATATCGACCTTTAATTGAAGCCATGATAATGGAATTAACAATTGAATTGATTCGAGAGGCGAGTGTCCGGTTGCCGAAATCAATTGGACAGACTATTGGTATTGTAGGTGGGCTTGTCATTGGAGATGCGATTGTAAGTGCCGGACTCGTATCCAATTTAATGGTTATCGTTGTAGCATTTACAGCCATTTCAAGCTTTGTTGTTCCATCCGTGGAGCTTAATTCGACAATACGGTTGCTTCGCTTTCCGTTTATGTTTCTGGCTTCATTGTTCGGTTTTTATGGGATTGTTATAGGCACATTTATATTGGTGGTTCATTTATTGAATTTAAGTTCATTAAAACGACCATACTTTTCGCCAATTGTTCCATTTGACCCTAAAGGGATCAGTAAGATATTTTTGCGAAAACCCAATTACAAAACAAAGAAACAGGTAACAAGTTTTTCGCCCCAAAAGGATGACAAAGCATGACTATCAAATTGACGAAAATCCAATTGTTTCTATTGATGTTCGTTATGCAAACGGGTTTTGTGTACACCTCTTTTCAGACTTCGATCATTGCGCATGGTAAGCGAGATGCAACAGTGCAGTTTATCATAATTGCGCTTGTATTTTTTTTACAATTAGTATTTTTCGAAAGAATGCATAAATACTTTCTTTTGAATAATTTCACAAAAACAATCTACCTACTATATTGGGGAGTATATATTATCGCCTTTGTTATTTATATAACGTACGTATTGACGACTTGGGCATTTCCAAACACGCCAACGAGTGTTATCATATCCATCTTTTTATTAGTATGCTTCTATGCAAGCATCAGTAGACCTGAAACAGCAGTGAATATTGGAGTCGTTTTGTTACCAATGCTCTTCTTATTTATAATTTTTATGATGGTAGCTATTCCGGATTTGTATGCAACGAATTTGCTGCCGCTATTTTATGATCGTGGGGAAACATGGTGGATGGGGTTTTTATATTCCACCAGTGCATTTGGCGGGGCCGAAATGTATGTAATGCTTCGCAAGTACTTACTGGAAGATGAAAAGATAAGCAAAAGAATACTGACATTATATTTTATTATTTTGACAAGCTTTTACCTGTTGTCCATTACATTTACGTTAATGTTTTTTGCACTAGAGGAAATTAGGCTTATTCCAGAACCGATTTTATATATTCTGCACGCGGTAGAGGTTACGTTTGTAAAACGGTTAGATTTATTTTTTGTTTATATATGGCTTTCCTGGTCGTTGGTTACAATCGTAAATTATGTACTTGTTATGCGTCTTGTCTACTTTGAAAAAAAACGAAAATCACCTGTTGTACAGCAATTTTTATTTTTTGCCATTGTTGGTGTAACGGCCAACTATCTTGTTGGTTTCTCTGTATTGGATTTTATCAAGGGCAACATTGTTTATCTCAATATTATCTTTACTTTTTTACTTCCAATTGTAATTATAATCGTAAATAAGATAAGGGGGCGAACTGTATCAGAGTCCCGTACATCATCTTAATATTCGCTTCATTATTACTCGCGGGTTGCTGGGATGAAAGACTTTATAAAAATTCATCAGTAGTATCGCTTACGGGCTTTGAAGGGGAGATGGGCGATTTAACCGCATACTATGCCTATCCGGAAGCAACTACACCTGAGATGAAAACCGTTCTGATTACGGGAAAGGGGTTAACACCTCGAGATGTGAGAATGGATGCTGAACTAAAAGTTGAGCAAACACTCGATTTATCAGGACTGGCGACAATTCTTATTTCAGAGGATACAGCAAAAGGTAAACTTTATGAATATTTCGATTCTTTCTTTCGTGATGCAAACAGTCCGATTTCCTCAAAAGTTGCAATAGTTGAGGGCGAATTGAAGCCATTTCTTGAAATAAGTGAGCAAAAGCAGACTACAGCAGGTGAATATTATGACCGGCTTATTACCAGTCTGGAAGAGAATTCTATTGTTATTCCGTATACTCTGCAAACAGCCGGTTCAATACTTTTCGAAGATGCGCAGGACTTGGCCTTGCCGTATTTAAAAATGGATGAAGAAAATCGGCCGGCTGTCGCCGGGATCGCACTGTTTTCTGGGGAATCTTTCACAGGTAAAACGTTGACTACCAAAGAAGGCATTTTACTGAATATACTAAATAATTCGCTTGGTTTTGCTACCCGAATTTCTTATTTATATAACGATAGTCCAATAACCATTCGACAAATTAATAAATCCAAAAGAGATATAACAGTTTCCGGAAACAAAATAGAAATTACCGAAAAAATTGAAGTTGCAGTTTCGGAGTTTCCGCAAGATCACTTAAATGATGACCGTGTTAGAAAAGAACTTGAAAAATTTCTTACTGAAAAAATAGAAGAAGAAATGAATGAAGTAATAAAAAAATTGCAAGAAGCTAAATGTGATGCTCTTGGACTTGGTAGAAATGTCCGGGCTTTTCATCCGGATTTATTCAAAAAAGACTGGAGCGAACATTTTTCTACGTTGGATATAAATATCAATGTAAAGGTTGAGATTATGAAAACGGGTATATTAAACTAATTGAAAATATTAGTCATAACTAAAATAAATTTTTGGAGGATGGTGGTATTTTGAATAAAAATATGAATTATGGTGATGATTATAGGTTTATTCCTGCTACATCTGTACAAAGTGGGGTTAGCCAAGAATTATTGCCAGACTTGTATGTACACACAAGTCAAATCGCCAATATTGTTTTTTACAGTTATCCTGGCAGTAACGAATTTGTTTTAATAGACGCTGGTATGCCAAAAAGTGCGGAAGAAATTATTGCCGTTGCAGAAAGGCGATTTGGCAAAAATGCAAAAGCAAAAGCAATTATTTTGACACATGGACATTTTGATCATGTAGGTGCAATCATTGAACTTGTAGAGCACTGGCAAGTTCCTGTTTTTGCTCACCTACTGGAACTGCCATATTTAACAGGCTTAAAAGATTATCCGGAGCCGGACCCTACTGTTGATAGCGGATTAGTTGCTAAAATGTCCCCGATGTTCCCGAATGAAGCAATCGACTTAGGGGAATCTGTCCAGGAGCTTCCTCTAGATGGAACCGTACCTTTTATGGAAGGATTTAAGTGGATTCATACACCGGGACATACCCCTGGACACGTTTCGCTATTTAGGGAGCGCGACGGAGCACTTATTGCAGGGGATGCATTTGTTACAGTCAAACAGGAATCCTTGTATAAAGTATTTACCCAGGAAAAAGAATTGAATGGACCCCCGAAGTATTTGACGCCAGACTGGGCCGCAGCTTTTGAATCAGTAAAAATTCTGGCAGCATTAAATCCTTCTGTAGCGGTTACAGGACATGGGGTGCCGATGAGCGGAGAAGAACTAAGCGAGGGGCTGCGGAAACTTGTTGATAATTTTGATAAAATAGCATTGCCAAATAATAAGAAATAAATAGTACAAAAAATCATCCTTTTACTCAGTAAATGGATGATTTTTTGAAGTGTATTAATAGAGTGGGTCTGATTTAAATGCTAACGCAGAAATTAATTATTCAAATCATATAACCCAGGGCTATGCTCATTTGGCATGTCTGGCATCAACGGTACCGGGAATCCTACTGGCGGGGGTGTTACCTGATATGTTCCGCCATTTCGACTTGGTGATTGTCCTTGCAGAATTTCACCGATTCTAGTGGGGTCCAGACGGAAGTTAAATTGACAGTTATGATAACCCATATCAACAAATTTACGACATTCAGGATATTTGTTTATATCATAATTCGGTACCGGGAATAGTTTGCCCCAGTTTACACCTAATGTTTCCAGTGCTTTTGCAAAAGCGTTTTGATGGGCATTATCACGGACAATCAAAAATGCGAGCGTTTCACGGAACGTTTGGTTTGAACTCATTTCGTAAATTCGAGTTTTTTGTAGTACACCTGTAGATTCCAATACGAGGTTATTCAGTAAATCTGCGATGAGGTTGCCGTGTGAGTAGACCCATGATCCATTCCATGGATTCCCTGCAGCATCTACTGGCAATGATGCTTGTGCGCCCATAATAAAGTGATGGGGATTTGCATGTCGTACCGCTTCATCCAATGGAGATTGATCCATACCATTATTACCGGGAGCAGATGATTCTCCAGAATCATTCAATAGTTGGTTGATGGTATTTTGAACAAGCTCGACATGGGCTATTTCTTCTAAGAAAATACCGCGCAGCAAGTCTCTGAATTGAGTATCTTTACCTCGGAAATTGGAACTTTGGAAGAAAAATTGCATCATTGTCCGCATTTCCCCATAATGTCCGCCTAAGATTTCCTGTAAAACGCGGGCAGCTGCCGGGTCTGGTTTGTCCGGTTTAATAATATTGATCAGTTCTTCTTTATAGTAGTACATAGTTTCCCTCGCTTCCTTTTTCTTATTTCATAAAGAATGAATTTTTACATCCTTTTGAAAGTATTATGTTCAGTTCAAAGGAAGACATGCCAATTTTTTAATCATTAGAGTTAGAAGATACTAACTTTTAAGATTTAAATATTACGATTATTTTTCACAGAAATAGGGTAGAAAAGTTACAGAGATGGTTGAGCGTAACTAATCTTGTGAAACTTGCTTTTTGAGGAGGATGTAAATTGGAAAACAACAATAAAAAAGTCGAACAATTGAAACAGTTTACTACGAAAGATGAAGGGCAGCCGCTAACAACGAATCATGGATTAAAGTTAACGAATGATGAGCATTCATTAACAATAGGTGAACGTGGCCCAACAATAATGGAGGACTTTCATTTTCGTGAAAAAATGACCCATTTTGACCATGAAAGAATTCCGGAGCGAGTTGTACATGCACGAGGTTCAGGGGCTCATGGGGTATTTGAAAGTTATGGCGATGCATCAGATATAACAATGGCTCACTTTTTAGGAGAGAAAGGTCGTCAAACACCTGTCTTTGTTCGATTTTCAACAGTAGCAGGATCACGAGGATCAGCAGAAACAGTTCGTGATGTACGAGGATTTGCGACAAAGTTTTATACTGAAGAAGGGAATTATGATTTAGTAGGAAATAATATACCTGTTTTCTTCATTCAAGATGCGATTAAATTCCCTGATTTCGTTCATGCCGTAAAACCGGAGCCGCATAATGAAATTCCCCAAGCGCAAAGTGCACATGATACATTTTGGGATTTTGTTGTCAGCAATGAAGAGACTGCACATATGACAATGTGGCATTTGTCGGACCGTGCAATTCCAAAAAGCTATCGCACAATGGAAGGATTTGGAGTCAATACATTCCGTTTTGTCAATGCCAAAGGGGAAGCCCACTTCGTAAAATTCCATTGGAAACCTGTATTCGGTGCACATTCTTTAGTATGGGATGAAGCTCAAAAAATTGCGGGGAAAGACCCGGATTTCCATCGTCGTGACCTTTACGATAATATTGAAGCCGGAAAATTTCCTGAATATGAACTTGCTGTTCAGCTAATTTCACAAGAAGATGAATTCAAATTTGATTTTGATATTTTAGATCCGACGAAAATTTGGCCGGAAGAACTTATCCCGCTTCGCAAACTCGGAAAAATGACATTGAATCGAAATACTGATAACTTTTTTGCAGAAACAGAACAAATTGCCTTCCATGTAGGGCATGTTGTACCGGGAATTGATTTTTCAAACGATCCTTTATTACAAGGACGCTTATTCTCTTACACAGATACACAACTGATCCGATTAGGCGGGCCAAACTTCCATGAATTGCCGATCAATCGTCCTGTATGCCCATTCCATAATAATCAGCGTGATGGCTATGGACGTATGACCATCAATAAGGGACGTGTGGCATACGGAAAAAATAGTTTGCAAAATAATACACCGCATGTTGTAACGCAAAAAGAAGGCGGCTATGCCCATTACCAGGAAAAAATCGAAGGACGCAAAGTACGTGCTCGAAGCTTATCGTTTGAAGATCATTATAGCCAAGCACGTCAATTCTGGTTAAGTCAAACGGATGTGGAAAAACAGCATATTATTAATGCTTTCAGTTTTGAACTGGGGAAAGTAGAAACAATCGAAATACGTAAAGCTGCAGTTGATATGTTTGCTCGTGTCGATCGTGCAATGGCTGAGCAAATTGCACAAAACATCGGTGTTACACCACCAGACGAATCAATTCAGCAAGTTGCAGATCAACAACCATCCGATGCTGTCAGTATCTTAAAAAATCAGGTACCATTCTTAAAATCGAAAAAAGTAGGTATTATTGTTGATACAAACAGCAAATTGGAAGAACTGATTGCTCCTTTGGAAAATGAAGGTGTTACAGTTGAGTTGATCAGTGATAAACAAGGAAGAATTGGTGAGCGTGAAATTGATCATACGTTGGAAACGGCAGATCCTGTACTTTATGATGGTCTAATTGTTGCCGCAACTTTCGATAGTGTTGTGCCTAAACGAAAAGTTCAACGATTTGCAGATGAAATTTTCAACCACTATAAAGCATTAGGGTATGCTTCCACTGAAATTTTAGATAAAGACTATGCTAATGCACCTGGTGTCGCAGCTGGTATTTCAGAATTTGTAGAAGCATTGAAAAAAGGTCGCCACTTTGACAGAACAGATGCAACGGGTTGATTCTCCTTACAAAATACAAGAATCAAAAAGTCCAAAAAACATTTTTCTCATTGAGAAAAATGTTTTTTTAATTGAACTATGTTTCAATCTATATCTCTATTTTCCTACTCAGTTTATAAAAAATGAATATTTGGAATAATAAAATATCGTAATAATAGTGTGCTATAATATAAAAATTGTAGTTAATTTAATTTTAAAACAAGAGGAGGTATATTTAGGGAGAAATCTGAAGGGCTATAATAAATGAAGAATTTAAGATGGGGTATCTAGCTTTAGTAATTATTTTAATAAAATACATAGTGATCGAAGGATTAAAAGGGGAGTTAGACGTGTGAAAAATATATTAAAAATTGGAAGCGCATTTATTGGCGTTATCGTGGGTGCAGGGTTCGCTTCAGGACAGGAAATACTGCAATATTTTACGAGCTTTGGAATACTCGGGATATTCGGAGCAATTTTATCAACGGTACTGTTTTCAGGCATTGGTATGCTTTTAGTATGGCTTGGCAGTTATACAAAAACGACATCACATAAAGATGTTATTTACAGAATTAGCGGGCGTTATCTTGGTACTGCAATCGATTTTATTCTAATCTTTACGTTGTTTGGTGTAGGTGTAGTTATGCTAGCGGGTGCCGGTTCAAACTTAAACCAACAGTTTGGATTACCAATCTTTGTTGGTACGACTCTTATGACAATACTCGTACTATTAACAGGTTTTTTGAAAGTAAACCGGGTCGTCTCCATTATTGGAAGCATTACGCCGATTCTCATTATTTTTGTTATATTTATTGCCATTTACAGTTTTCTAACGATGAATGGAACTTTTACATCCCTAAATGATATAGCCTTAGCAATACCGACTACTTTACCAAACTGGTTTATTTCCAGTATTAATTATGTTTCATTCAATATCGCAGTCGGTGCTTCGATGTCAATTGTTATGGGTGGGGCTGAAAAAAATCCGAAAACAGCAGCGGTAGGCGGATTAGTTGGAGGACTTGTATTAGGAATTCTCATTTTATTAATTCATTTAGCCATTTTCTCAAAAATCGAAGAAGTGGGCACATTGGACATGCCAATGCTGGGAATTGTCAGTAATTTATCGCCAACGCTAGGTATTATTATGTCATTAGTTATTTTTGGTATGATTTATAATACTGCGGTTGGAATGTTCTTTTCTTTCTCAGCACGCTTTGCGGAAACAGGGACAAAGAAATTTAAAACATTCTTTACGATTACAATGATTATTGGCTATTTGGCAAGTTATGTAGGCTTTACTGGTCTCGTAAGTTATTTTTATCCTCTAATCGGTTATCTGGGAATTATCCTCATTCTTGCTTTAGTAGCAGCGCCATTTATTATTAAGAGACAAGAAGCACGATAATTTTTTAAGACGAATGAATAAATCATTAAAAAGTAAAGCTACCATTTTCTCTGTTAGGAAAAATGGTAGCTTTTCTGCTGTATCTTAACTAGTTTTTTTCTGTATGCAGTAATTAATATGTAAAAACTTCATACCAAACAGTTTCATGTGATGGGTTGCGGTAAGGATTCCTTGTTGTTCCTTAATTACAAAATACTCATGTAACGGCAGTTTGAATATATAAGAACTGATCGCCAAATACGTACCGGCATCGCCTTTTCCATCACTTGTTAAGTACAGTGCGCGGTCTTTTACGGAAAGCTGCAGTATACCGTGCATTGAAGAGAATGGCAGTGGCAAAGCAATATTCATATAGGTATTGGATGCATCATGATGCTTCGAATATATCGCATTGAATACCGGGTCACCATTAATCGACCTGTGCCAGACGCGCGGTTTTTCTCGGCCGTCATTTTGAGGATCGACTTGCCAAATTTCACCGTCCATCACAATCATTTTTGAAGAAAACGGTAAATTCAGCTGTCCCATTTTCTTGCTAATGAACTGATACACAAAAGCAAATGGCTTAAACCATGTAGCCCATTGAACAGACGCTTTTAATTCAAATTGTGTAGTGCGTTCATAAAACTCACTAACTAATTCAGGAATTTCCTCTTTATTAACATAAGAAGCCATATCATCGACCAGCCCACTTGCGCGTTTGTTTGTTGGAGAAAATCGCCCGCGTATTTTACTTCTTGGGAATGCATAGTCATGATGCTTTGACGGCGGCAGCAATAAGCTCCAAGCGATCACTACTGAGATTCCAAATCCTAAACAATTTAAAAGCCCGTGGAAGTCCAGCATATCCGGAATATCAACAAGTTTCGTTCCTGTTATATTACTGTATGCGTATAAAAACGACCAAATAATTGTAAAGCATAATGTCAAAAATGCCAGGCGAATGAAGTCACGCTGCACACGCGGCAATGGGCATTTCATAACAAAAAAGCTAATGCTGAAAATGGCGAGTACATATAAGCTAACCGAAATGATTTCAACGATTCTTGAAAAAGTGATCCCGACTGCCACCAGCATTGGTCCTGCTGCGATGACGGCACAGCAAAACTTGAAATAACGGGTCATATGAAGACGCCCGATCAAACCGACTGTAATGCATAGTAGAAAGGCGGAATAATGAAAATGAATAGCGGTAAGCCATGTAATAATCGGACTGAACCCTGTATTCAGTTGCAGATGGAATGCCAAAAACCACAGTCCACCCATCACAATATAAATTAGACCAATATCTATCATCATTTCAGCTGTATTGACAAAGCCTCTTCTTAAAAAACGGTTAATCCCATGGAAGGCAACAATTAGCGTACTTAGTAAATAAGTTAGTACACAAAGCAGGATGAGGAAATCGTTTTGTGTAAAATACAGTATCGTAACTGCAAACTGGCCGATTGCAATAATGGATCTTTGCCAATTTTTCAGCAAAACTATCTGTTCCAGCATGACTGGTACAAAGATAAGTTGAGCTAGCGTCAAATAATAATACATAGATGTTGTTTCGTTAAATAACAGAAGCCAAGCCATACAAACAAGGCCAATGATTGTTAAAGGTCTACTGAGAACATGGCGTAAATTGACCAGCATACATCATCATCCTTCCAATGAGGTCATTATAAATGGAGACATGAATCGTATACACATCCAGCGCATCATCATAACCTTCCGTTACAACAACTCGACCTGTCAGTTTCTTTGGCAAGCCAACTTCTTTCTTACCGATTACGGCACGCTGTTCTGCGGAGCGGATCATTAAGGAACCGTCCTTTGTAACATCCATTTTTAAATCGGAATAGAACAAAGCCGGATCCCCTAAATAATCTTTTACGATTTGCCGTTCCAAATCGACTGTCATCGTCGCATTGAACTTGCGTGTTTCCAGTGGGAAGTGGAAAGTGCGCTCCCAATAAACTTCCGCTTCCTTTTCATTGTTCATTCTTGCGGTATTCGTTATTGTAAAAGGAATTTCCTCGCCGTATTCGGGAAAAAGGAAATTTGTTTTCGTAAATAGTTGATACATGGGCCGTAATAAACGTGGTCCTGATTGGATGACGTGCATTGTTCCTTGTGCATGAAATGGCCGGCCAAATGGAAGGCGGTATCTCTCCTGAAGTTTTGGGTGCAGCCTGTTAAATTCTTTGGCCAGCAATGTTTCGTAAATCATATTAAGCGCCTCTTTTCCGTTTGCAGAATTTTGCTGTCGGTAATTCTTTTGTCAGCAGTAAAGCAATGATTGAAGCAATCCATAAACTCATATTAAATGTAACGACATTAAATGGAGCCGTTGCAACTGAAGGTGCAGCAATAATAGCGCTTAATGTCAGCAATGGAAATAATAATATTTGTGCCTTTATGAGCAGCGTTTGCAATTTAGGGATCAAAAAGAGTAACCCGACGATCATCTCCAAAATACCTACCCAAATAATGGCCGTAGATGCTTGAACAAACGTTAGCGGTGATAGTTTCATCAGCATATCGATTTCAAGCGGATGCTTCATCAACCCTTTCGGAATGAGACCTTGGTAGAGCCATATAAAACTGAACAGGAAGCAGAGTAAATAGTAGCTGAAAAATCGCCGGTATTGGGTTGCCGGTTTTTCTCCTATTTCTATCCATCTTGCCAGTACATTGAAACTAAGTGCAGTTGCCCAACCGATAACAGGGCGGAACAGCTGATCAAATAATTGCCCGAGTCGACCGAACCGGACGTCATAGTCATACTGAGTTAGAAAGGTTACACGTTCGCCATTCGGGATATATTGCCAATAGCCGCGGCCTTCCTTAATCGGGGAAATCCGTTGCGGTGTTCCGAAATGTAGCGATGAGGTTTTGACACCACTTGCCTTTTCATATGTTCCTTTACTTTCACCCCAACCTGAAACTGACAGGCCAGGCATTATTTTAGTTGTATATGTAAAAGTTTGAGGCGCGTCCGCATGCTGTTTTTCATTGTAGGTGATGGATGTAAAGCGTAAATCCCATTGTTCATGCAGGTCGGGCTGCTGTGTATAATGCCATACTTCTTCAATCGAGCTGTCTATTACGGTTTCCACATAAATCGGCTTTTTCTTCAAGACATTCAGCTCCTCTATCAAAATGTAAAAAAAGTATTCTACTCATTCATCATACCCTAATATTTCTTCTGTGATTAGTCAGAATTTAAAGTGAATGAATTTGCAGAATAAATGTTAATCTATTACATTATCACGTATTATAAGAATGGGTAGTTCAAGTAACCGATTTTAAGGGAGGAAGCAATGGACTTTATTTTAGATTATAAGTGGTTTTTCCTCATTACTGCAGAGGTTGTTTTCTGGGTATGTGCGATAGCTTTTTTGCTCTTGCGCTACTGGTTTCAGCTGAAAAAGCTGAGTTTGTTCGTTTTTATAATTTTTATTGTGAATGATTTATGGATTGCACTTTTGGCTTATTTAGATTATCAGCGGACGGGTGAGTTTTCGGTTTATCAGATTATCATCGTCATCATTATTGTATACGCGATGACATTCGGGAAATCTGACTTTAAAAAGCTGGATGCCTTTATTAAAAGGTGGGTTGCTAAAAGACGGGGAGAGCCGATCAATGAATCACTCCAACCTGTTAAATTATATGGTAAGGAGTATGCGTTAAAAGAATGGAAACAATTTGCGGGGCATTTCGTAGTTTTTGTCCTTGTTCATATAGGATTTGCGATTGGAGTCGGTTTTTCAGACAGTTTTCAGCAGACGCCCCTGAATGATTTATTCGGAATGTGGTTCGATGATGAGAACAGTAATTTCCCTTTTGACAATGAAGGGATTAATAGATTCAGTCAAGTATGGCTGATTATTCTTGCCATTGATTTTGTGATTACATTATCGTATACATTATTTCCGAAAAAGAAATGATAGAAGTGATAATTGAAATCCGGGAAACCAAGGAAGGGGTCTTAACTTGAGAAAATTATTATCGTTAATGTTAGTTTCAGCAATAATATTAGTAGCTTGTAGCTCATCAGAATTGAGTATTACCGAAGTGCAAAAGATTCCTCCAAAAGTGCAGGAGAGTATTAATTTTATGGATACTGATTACACATTGCAGATAGTTAATGACACTAAAAGCGATGTAAAGTATATTATTTTTCAATCTGCAGGAACAGTAACAGCAGAACTTGAAGAGAGAGAAAATATATTAGATATAAAATTGGATACCGAAAACGAAGAAAATAGCGAGTTAAAACAATACGTCTACAAACTTACTCGTGGTGATGCTCAATATGATTCAATTAATATAAAAATAAACGGCCAAGATACACCTATAGATAATTCCATAGGTTTTTAAAAAAGACGGTTAGGTTAGATGGAGGAAATTTTGAAGAAATTTTTAGTATTGTTTGTTATACTAATTTCTTTTTTTATTGTAAGGGGATGTAATAGTAATTCTCCTAATCAAATTAAAGCGGATTACTTCGACATCGGTTATGGGCAGAGCATCTATGAGGGCTATAACAAAGTAGATAAAAAAACGGTCCAGTCACTTGTGAAGGCTTACAATCAAATTAAAGATATTGGACAGACAAACGAGGAAATTAATTATGATAAGGCGGTAACAATCCATTTTATCTATAAAGACCAAATATCAGGTAGTTTAGTGATCGATGATAAGGGTATTTTTGTTCTGGGAAATCGTTCTGGAAATTATCAAATCGATGAAAATAATGATATTTATGAAAATGCATTAGAGATTTATAAAGAATTGAAGAAACAATATTAATTTTTCGCTTTATAATCTTTATATATCAAATCTATGGATATGAAATAAAAATCCCTTTTGATTTAATTATTCAAAAGGGATTTTCTATACACTTCTTTATGGGAGAAGATTTACTGGTTATATTTTTGCTTGAAAATTTCAGTCAATGCTCTGCCATCTGTATTTCCAAAGTCCAAATCTAAAGTATGCGCAATTGTCGGACCGATATCAACGACACAAGCTTCGCCAATGTGTGAACCGGCTATAACACCATTGCCGGAAATAATAAGGTTGCTCGTATAATCGGGTTTGTTTGGTGAGTAGCCGTGTGTCGCATACTTTTTGCCGAGTGCATGCAAGTCGATGATAGCTTCCTGTAAATGGTCATCTTCAAAAGCATAGCCTTCTTTTGCTTCAATCATATAGCGGAACTGACTAGCTACATGAAATTTCTGCAATTCCGGAGTACTTAAAATGGCTTCGATTCCGTAAGATTCTTTCCGTGCAGCATCCTGTAAAATGGTAAGGGCTATTTGTTCTGCTTCCGTATCATCTGGCTGTACATGTAAATAAGCGGCTCCACCTGCACCTTGAACATATGCACGCCAATGCCATTTTCCATTTTCCTCATAAATAAGACCTTCCTCGTATAAAATCCGATTCAAATACACTTTGTACTGAACATCGAGCTGACTATGATCTCCGACAATTATAAAAGTCGTTTCTTCATAAATATCTGCATCTTTTGTCGCCTGGACGAGCTCTCCAATCCGGCGATCCATCCGGTCAATTACTTCTTCAATATGAGGTCCTTTTGTTCCATGTAAATGTTTCGTATCATCGAGGTCAATTAAGTGCATAAAAAGTAAATTAGGCTTTTTCTTTTTAATCGTGTCTACTGCACATAGAGTTGTGAAGTCATCTAAATAAGGCTGCTGAATTCCTTGTCGAACTTTTCCGTACTTCATTTCCATTTGCATCGTAAACAATTTACTGCCGCTTTTCAATATTTTTAATGCCTGGCTTTCATTTTTGAGCGCTTTTATTTCAGGGATATTAAAGTTAATATTCGCTTTCCCTGATACGGGCCACAAAAGCCCGGCTGTTGTGAGTCCTTTTTTTCGTGCTGCTTCATAAACAGTTGGAGCTTGAATATCACTGCGGAACCAGTGCCAGTTTTGATCGTTTTCAGGGACGAACGGCTGGAACGGATTATTATGGAAAACCCCGTGCCGGTCTGGATAGACACCTGTCACATAGGAACTGTGTATGACATATGTGAGGGTAGGATACACACTTTTTAATGAATTTGTGGATGCCCCTCGTTCAATCAGTTTTGCTAAATTCGATTTTGAAGCAGCACTTACCCAATTATCTTTAGAGAAGGCATCATACGAAACGACAATTACATAGTTACTTTTATTTTTATTCTGCATTTGATCACCTTGCTAATTTAGTTTGGTCATGCGCATCTTTTGGCAGCATTAAAAAGACAATGAGTCCGATTATGAAGAGTGGGATAATCGATAAAATACTGTATCTGGCATCACCGGTCATCGTTGTTGTTAGTGCCATTAAAAAAGGACCGATAATCGCAGCAAATTTACCGAAAATATTATAGAAACCGAAAAATTCATTGGAGCGTTCTTTCGGAATAATTTTTCCGTAATAGGAACGGCTTAATGCCTGAATCCCGCCTTGAGCAGATCCAATCATAATACCTAAAATAAAGATATGCCACATTTCCGAAATGAAAAATGCTGCGATACAGGCAATGACATAAGTCGTAATCCCGACAATAATTAATGCCCGTGTCGAATATTTTTTTGCCAGTGATCCATAAAGCAGGGCAAAAGGAAACGCTACAATTTGAATAACGAGTAGAATGGCCAAGAGCATAAAGGTATTTAGGCCGTCGGAGCCTAAAACACTTGTCGCGTATGGAACAACCATTTTTATAATTGTATCGACACCATCGATATAGCAGAAATAAGCAATTAAAAACATGAATACTATTTTATAGTCTTTAATATTTAAAAAGGTTTGACCTAATCGTTTGAAACTATTGCCGATCGGATTTGGTTCGGGTTCAATATAGTGGCGCTGTTTGACGTCTTTAATCATCGGGATTGTCAGTAACCCCCACCATAGCGCGGTAATGCAAAATCCGATTTGATATCCGATTGCGGCATCCATTCCCATAATTAAGATGACAACTAAACTAATCCCAAATGGAATGACACTTGAAATATAGCCGAAAGCAAAGCCTGACGATGATACTTTATCCATTTTCTCATCTGTCGTCACATCGACTAAAAAAGAATCATAGAAAATATTAGCGCCGGCAAAGCCGATACAAGAAAGAATGTACATGACGATTAATAGCTGCCATTGCCCGCTATCGGGTGAAATAAATGTAAAGGAAAGAGTAGAAATAATGCCGACTAACGCAAAAAATGTGAAGAAACGCTTTTTCTTGTCCTTATAATCAGCAAAGGCTCCTAAAATAGGACTGAGAACGGCGACAAATATGCTGGCGAGTGAATTGAAATAGCCTAAATCCATGTTGTTCACACCTTGAAACATCCCAAAGACAATGGGAAAAAGGGCGGTTGTAATCGCAATGGAATAAGCAGAATTCCCGCAGTCGTATAAAATCCATGACTTTTCTTCTTTTGTCAGCTTCACTTACATAAAACCTCCCAACCTACTATTTTCAGTCATTATACCATTATCTTGAAATTGATAAGTAAAACCATACAGAAATTTCATATTAAAGAAATATTCTTTACGCAAACTCTGTATAATGGAAGTTATCTCTAAAAATTTACAGGAGGCGGGCTATGACAAGGATTTTTAACTATTTTCATCCACTTGTATGGATCATATTAAGTGGAACAGTTTTTGTACGGACTGCGAGTTTCATGGCAATCCCGTTTTTAGCTTTATATTTACATAATGAACTTCAAGCCTCGCCGTTATTAATCGGGGTTACGATTGGAATTGCGCCGCTGTTCTCAACCTTTGGCGGACTGATTGGCGGCTACTTGACCGACAGATTTGGACGAAAAGCGGTTATTATTATTACAGTCTTTATATGGAGTCTTACCTTTATTGGTTTTGCACTGGCTCCTTCAGCTGTGTATTTTGTCGTGTTGAATGCAATGAATGGGCTATGCCGTTCATTTTTTGAACCGGGTACCCAAGCATTGATGATTGATTTTACAGAGGATGCGAAAAAAAGACGGTTATTTTCTGTACGCTACACGGCCATTAATATTGCGGCTGTTATGGGCCCATTACTTGGAGTATGGGTCGCAGGCTTATCAAGTCCAGCGACACCGTTTCTGATTACCGGCATTATGTATGCATTGTATGGCATATTTTTACTCGTAATATTAAACCGCTATGAAATGAAACAAAAAAGACTTGGTTCAAACCAACAAATCCGAACGATATTACGTGCAGTTATCCACGATCAAAAGCTGTTGCTGTTTATCGCAGGAGGTATTTTGATTACAGTTGGTTATTCCCAGTTCGACTCGACACTGCCGCAATTCATTAATATGAATGTGGAAGATGGGGTGAAGCTCTTTTCCTATGTGATTGTCGCAAACTCCATTACAGTGCTGGCATTTCAGCTGCCATTAACAGTATTAAGCGAAAAAATTTCAATTTATAGTTCACTGAAAATTGGCGTCGTCATTTTTGCGGTCGGATTATTTCTGTTTGGCATTTCCGGCAGTTCTTGGATGTTCATTGCGAGTATGATAGTATTTTCGGTCGGTGAGATTTTCTGTTTCCCGATGATGAATGCAGTTATTGAGGAGATTGCACCTGAGGATCAGAAAGGGACATATCTTGGTGCATCACAGTTTAAAAATATAGGAGGTTTTATCGGACCCATTATCGGTGGCTGGCTGTTAACGGTTTGTATAGATTATATGTTTGCGATTATTTCATTAATCATGCTTTGCAGTATTTTTATATATAACCGCGCTCAAAGGCTGACTTGAAATGTTGAATTATCGGTAAGTAATAAAACAAAAGGGCTGCTCATAAAGTGAAGCAGGTTCCTATAATGAAAAAACTTGATTAATAGAACTTCGTTAAGTACAATGAACACTTTGAATACATATGAAGTTCGCGGTAAATTCCGCTAGAAGACTTTACAACAAAGAGGTGACAACATGAAAGGTCGAACACATTTAACAATCGGTCTAGGAATCGGGGCAGTGGCATCTGTCAGTCAAGCACCTGAAATGATCCCGGTCATTTTAGCTGTATCCGCTGTGGCTTCGCTTGCTCCAGATCTGGACGGAAACAATCTGTTGAATAAACATGTAACGAAAACGGCGAAACAAATAAAAAAGGCTGGACAAATGGCCGGCGGAATCATAATGATTCTGTCCTTGGCAGCCTACATGAATCTTTTGCCTTTTTTGGATGGTGAATGGTTTACCCAACAAAATAAACTGCTGTTTATAGCATTGGGCGCCATTATTATCGCATTGTCCATGAGAAGTCAGGAAACGTTGAAAAACATTTTAATGACGATTTTAAGTTTATTCCTTCTGTATTATGCGATTACAGATGAGCTGTGGTGGCTCGTACTGTTTGCAGTATACATAGGTGCAGCTGGATGGTTCCCGCATCGGGGGTTTACCCATACAATTTGGGCAGTGGTCTTTTGGGCATACATGTCCCAGCTGCTGGAAGTGAGTACGGGCGCGGAAAATTTAGCGATTATATCAACTATGGCTTATTTATCTCATATTTTAGGCGATATGATGACAAAGAAAGGGGTTAAATTCCTTGCCCCGATTACGAATAAAGTATTTAAAATAAGAATATAGATTTTAGGAGAGGTCTTTCATCAGTTTCAATAAACTGTCGGGAGATCTTTTCTTTTTTGGTTAATTATTATTCAACTGCATCGAAATCTGCCATAAGCTATAATAAATTAAGTAATTATAATTTTTTTTGCCCAATACGGATGTTAGAGGAAGGTGAAATATGATTGAAATGCATCGCAGAAATTCATTATTGCTTCTATTAATAAGTATTTTTTATTTTACACAAATTATAATTAATATTTTCATTGAAGGAATAGCGAGTATATTTCCTCCAGCAATCGTTTTTGGAGTATTTGGGCTCATCATAATATTGCTGATTCAAAAGAAAGTGAACGCCAAATTTACAATGTATGTAATGATCGGCAGTATGTATATTTATTTTTATTACCTGCTTAACGAATCACCGTATTTAGTAAATTATTTCTTCATGTGGCTCGCACTTCCGCTGAGTTCCATTTATCAACAGGTAAAAGCCGTTATGATGGCAGGGGTCGCTTCCATTATTCTTACATTCTATTCATTTTTTTACCTTCACGATGAAATTTTTCCGAACGTCATCAAGGAAGACTTTATTTATTTAGTACTGTTTGGAATTTTTATAACCATTTTCCTCATTGTATTCATTCTTAAAGTGAGGGAAGCAAACGACAAGTTACAGGACTTAGCCTACCACGATCCTTTAACCGGAGCAGCAAACCGTTTAATGCTTAAGGTTAAGTTTGATTTGATGAAGCAAGAAAATGTTGACTCACTTGCTTTATTGTTCCTTGATATGAACGGCTTCAAAAAAATAAATGATACATACGGCCATGAAGTTGGGGATCAATTATTGCAGATTATTGTTTTAAGGATAGATGGCGTATTGAGAGGGACGGACTTGCTATGCCGGTTAGGTGGAGATGAATTTGTCATTTTAACGGCTAATATTAATCAATCGATAGTAAATAAGATTACAGATAGAATAAAATCTGCACTTGAGAAACCAATGATTTTAGATCAACATATAATTAATGTTTCGGCAAGTATTGGATCGTACTACACGACGGAAGCTGTAGATGCAAATTTAGATGATATGATTAAAGAAGCGGATCGAGCGATGTATAATGAGAAAAAATTGAAAGGTTTGCCAGGAGATACAATCAACTAACTCAAAATTAAAAGCCGTTCAAATTTGAACGGCTTTTAATTTTGTCTGCTTCGTAGCCGTTGTTCTCCGTTACGGCGGATGCTTTTTGGGGGCACGAGAACAACACTATATTGGTCATAATAGTGTTGCCACATAGAGCTTGCGTTCTTAGCTTTATTTATTTGCATGCCCCCACGTGCTTGACCCACAGGAAGCTTTGAGAAACTTCTATAATTCCGTTATGCTCTGCAACGAAAGGCGAATCCGGTAATTGCACTTCCTCAATACAAACAACTAACTAGGTATCGCAGATGTTTATTTCCACTTTTTTAAACTAATTTAATTTGAGTATTTTTCGACTTCAGTTTCTAATATAGATAGCAAATCGATCTCGTCTAAAACTTCCAACATATCCATTCCTTTTTTACTCCAATATAATCCGCAATGGCCCAAATTATTTAAACAAATGCCCTTACGTATATAACATATGGACAGATTAATAAAAAGTTTTTCTATTTTACATAGTTCAATCGAGTTTTCTAATTGTTTTAAAGCCATATTATAATCACCCTTTTTTAGATATAACAAGGATAGATTTGTTAAGAAATTTATTTTTATACGGTTTATATTCTGGAAATTTTTATATTTTTCAATATGCCGAAAAGCAAATTTTTTCATTTCAACAGCGGTATCAATTGGAAAGATATAAAGAATTGAATTTAGTAAAAAGATATCTGACAAGTACAAATTGTCTCTGCGAGATAATTCTGTCCAAATGGGCTCGGCAAGTAATTTCGCATTATGAAGATCGTTAGTACTGGCTAATATTGTTAAACTTTTAATAATGATAAATATTTTATTTATTAGTTTATCTTCAGGAAATTCCTTTAAGAATGAAATACAACTTCGCTGTAATTGCAGTAAATTTTCAGAATTATTATATGATTGATTATAAAAATTGTTGATAATTTCATCTCTTAAAGGCATGGTATAACCATTATCAATATATCTGAATTCTTCATATGAAGTTTCTATCCTTACAAGAAATTCACTTAAGGTTGAATGTTTTATATCTTTATTTTCCCCTAGTTCAAATTTGGAGAAATTACCTTGTGTACAAATATTGTTTGATACATATTTCTGTGAAAATCCTTTGCCGACTCTAATTTTTTTTAATGTTTTTCCGTAATTATTCATAATACCCTCCAAATATTCATTTACTAATATTATAAGTTGAAAGAGTATAATTTATGTAAAATAAGTAAAAAAAGGGGGGTGAGGAAATGATTGATTTAATTATTATCGCTCTGGATTTATGGTTAGTAGGAATTGGTGGAGGGTAAGAAGACATTTTCTCAGTAATAGTTACATTTGGTGTAAAAAATTAATGGCACCAGTCGTAGTAAGATTCCCAACTCCTACGTCTGGTGCCCCAATTAAGATTACAATCGTTAAAAATAATTATAATATCCCTAAAGCTTAAGATTTTGGTTGTATTATTCTTTAGAAATTCCCCTATATATAGTAAGAAGATAAGCATTCTATTCGGTCTTTTTAATTAAAAACGAACAGAAGTTCATGTTTTATGACTAAAAAGATAAGGGGTATGACGAATGAAGATTTTAAATCCTGATGTCGTGAATAGTAATGTGTTTAAAAGATTTTTAGAGATTGAAGAATATAGCAAACTGTATAATGCATACTTACAGGAGCCGACAAATACTAATGCGGATTGTTTAAATGAACAATTTAAATATTTTGAAAATCAGATTATACGTATCGCCTATATAAAAAAAGCAATTATATATGAATCCAGAAAATTTGATTCAAAGGTAAGAGAGCACAATAATAAATACGAATTGAATTTGGATGCACCAATAAATGAAAGCCTTGCAATGGTAGACACTGTTCAAGATGAAAATTCTTTTATACAATTCGAAAGCATTTTTGAGAATGACTTAGAGAGCTTGTTGAGTGATGAAATGTTAATAACTTTGTTAAAACGTTTAAATACTAAGCAAAAACAAGTTTTGTATTATCGGTATGTAAACGAGTTAACTGAGAAGGAAATTGCGAAGATCTACAATGTTTCACAACAAGCTATTTCTAAGATGATTCATAAATCAATTAATATATTAAGAGAAGGGAGGGGGGGGAATGATTGAGGGACAGCTTTTTCAAATATTAGGGAATTTCGGGTTTCCTATTACCATTGCAGTTTATTTATTAATGAGATTCGAAGGGAAAATTGATTCATTACGAAATTCGATTGACTTATTATCGAACGACCTCACTAAGACGAACCATGAAAGGAGTAAAAAATAGAAGGGAGGTTAACTATGGTCGAGCAATTTGATCCAAATGAAATTGTTCAAGTATTAAAAAGAATTGAACCTATCATTTCTTATTCTTCACTGCAAACGAGAATGGAAAATCGGGATGACCTTAAGCAGCACCTTTATGAAGTTACCATTAAAACTTTAAAAAATACGGTTTTTGTACAACCAAAAGGATTGTTTAAATGAATAGAATAGTTGGCGAGGCATTTTGATATCTAAGGAGTTAGTTGCATCTTGGATTATTAAAATGCCTTTTTAATTTATGTATACCTTTAGCTTGGATGTTGTAAAGAAACCCCTTTGTTTTTCAAAAATGTTAAAAAGCATGATACATAATAAAGATGGTGTTTTACGGATAATCTCAACTATTTGGGGGTTTTCCGAATCTTAAACTTTTCAATCCGTAATAATCGGGGAGGGAAATGTCTTTTTTGTTTAGACAATTTTTACTGTCCCGAGATATATGTAAAATAATTTAATCAAGTTATACAGTAAAGGAAATAACATGAAATATAATAGTGAGTGAAGATGAAAGCGTAATCATTTTTTTATATAGATTGATTTTGGCTGTATATATTATTTCGCATATTGCAAAATTCGAAAAATTCGTAATGGAGACATCAACTATTTTAATCAGAGTAAAACAATATTGTAATATAATTTTGGTATATTCTAAACAGGCAGTAGATGGTGCTGCCAAAAAAATTGAGGAATCATTTTACTCGGTTCAATCAGAGGTGAAGCGATCAATACCGGGATCAATGCAAAATCCATCCTATCAGTACAAAATACGAATTAGGAGCGATCAAGTAATGAATAAAAAACAAATGGACTCTAAAACAGCAAATAAAAATTTTTCTAAGAAAGTAGCGCCACTAGTGATGTCAACATCATTTATAGCTGCATCATTTTTAGCGGCTGGTGCACCTATTTCTGCAGCAGAATTGGATGCCAAGGATGTAAATCCGGAAATTATTGAACACGCAAAAAATCATGGACAGAAAGTGTCTGAATTTGCAAAGAGCCTGCCAGGTTCTCCTGAAAAAGGTAAGCTCGTTAGCCAAATTGCCCAGCAAAAAACCGAAACTACGGAATTGGAAAATAACGATAATATAGATGATACAACGAATGATGTGGTTGAAGATGGTGTAGGAGAAGAGCCGGAGACACCGGTGACTGAAGATGATGTAACAGAAGATGCACCAGCAGCTGACGATGATCAAACAGAAGATGTAACAGAAGAACCGGAAGCACCAGTATCAGATGATGATCAGGCTGAAGAAGGTGAAACTGAAGAATCAGAAACGCCGG
>NZ_JBELZM010000023.1:0-43114 GCF_040273735.1 Solibacillus sp.
TGAAATCTATTGTTTGCTTCATTTAAGAAGCTTGTTTCATTAACGTTGCTTGTTCAGTTTTCAAGGTTCATTGTGTTCCTAAAAGGAACTTCTCAATGTTATCATTTCATAACTATTATGTCAATAACATTTTCTAATATTTTTTCGCTTTAATAGCGACTTCAATTAGTATATTGCAATGTTTTAGTGAAGTCAATAGTTATTGCGAAATATTTTTGAAGTAACCATCCTCTTAAGGACAAGTAATAATATACCTCAAAAGGATGGTTAAAATCAAGCTTTTTTTCTGAAAAACTTTTTCATATCTACTACAAACAACATAATCCCTAAAATAACGACCAATCCGCCAACTATTTGGGAAACTGTCAAATATTCATTAAAAATAAAAATCGCAAGTAACGCTGCACCAACCGGTTCAAATAAAATCGCAATCGAAATTACATTCGTACTTGTCCATTTCAATGCCCAGTTGAAAAGATTATGCCCTAATAAGTTTGGAATAATCGCCAATAAAATAAACCACATCCAATCAATCGCCGGATATGGACCGAATGATTCCCCTTTTACAATAATATAAAAGAATAAAGTAATTGTACTTACGGTATACACGACCATCGTATAAGTAACAAGAGACAATCTTTTCCGTACATCTTGCCCGAACAATAAATAGCCCGTAATTAAGGCACATGCAATCAATGCTAGTATATCTCCATAAAGTGCCGTTCCGCTAATTTGAAAATCTCCCCAGCTAATCAGGACGCTGCCTAAAATCGCAATGCCCCCTGCAATAAATGTCTGGAGCGTTATTTTTTCTTTGAAAAATAAATACGTTCCGATAAATGCAAATAGTGGCTGCATTGTTACCAATACAGTAGAACTGGCTACAGAAGTGTAATTTAATGATTCAAACCATAATATAAAATGAAAAGATAAAAATACCCCTGCAATTGATGAAAATATCCAATCACGTTTTGACAGCACTTTTATTTCACTGCTATATTTCATTAAAAACCACGGAAGCATTATCAAAATCGAAAACAACATACGATAAAATGCAATAACGCCAGCATCTGCACTTGCAAGTTTTACAAAAATCGCAGAAAGGGAAACAGAGATTACGCCAATTATAATAGGAATATACGGGTGGATTGGTGGTCTTTCCACTAAAACCCCTTCTTTCTATATATATATCTAATACGAAATATTTTGCGATACCTCATATTCACATTATCAAACTATACCTTATTAAAGAATTTTTTTCGAGAGGATTTGAATTCCATTTAAAATGAAGGAGATGTTTGGATATGGAATGGTTAGCAAATGATAAATTTACAATAGAAATTTTATTAAAATTACTAATTGCGGCAACACTAAGTTTAATTATTGGTATCGAAAGGGAATTGAAAAAGAAGCCAGTCGGTCTAAAGACAAGTTTAGTAATCGCGACATTCAGTTGTTTACTTACGATTATCTCGATTGAGACTGCCTATACAACTCCTGCACGGGACGATATTAACATTACGATGGATCCATTACGTTTAGCCGCGCAAATTGTAAGCGGTATTGGTTTTTTAGGTGCCGGTGTTATTTTACGTAAAGGTAATGACAGCATTACCGGACTTACGACAGCCGCCATGATTTGGGGAGCCGCCGCTATAGGGATTGCTGTAGGCGCAGGTTTTTATATTGAAGCATTTATTACGGTCATTATTGTCGTATTGGGAATTGAAGTTCTTGCTCCATTCCTATTGAGGTTCGGTCCAAAACGTCTAAGAATGCGTGAAGTTTCTTTAATTATTAATACAGACCAAGCAGACAATATAAAAAATGTCGTGGATTATTTGAGGGAACATGATATGTATATCGATAATATTTCAATTCGAGATGTACCATTAACCGAAAAACTATTACATGAAATTGATATACGATTATCTACCGTCGAAACGAACCATACTATCGAACTTTATAACCGGCTTCGGAAATTGGATTATGTAGTAAATATTAAAATCGAATATTTAGATTAACGGAGGAAAACGCAATGGGAGAATTTTTCAGATTACTAAAGGATGGTAATAAGCCTTCCTTACTCGCCGCATTCGTCAATACATTTCTAGGAACAATTAAAGGGGTTGCATTCTTCTTTACCGGAAATGTTGCGATGTTTGCCGAAATGATGCACTCTTTCGGGGATGCAGCAAACCAATTTTTCGTATTCATAGGATCTGCCTTAGCAAAAAAGGCTCCTACCCCAAAATTTCCGAATGGATACGGGCGTATTGTTAACTTAGTCTGTTTGGGTGCCGTTTTGATTGTAGCAATCCTTTCATATGAAACGATTAAAGAAGGATGGCACCATTTCATGCATCCTGCGACGGAATCATCAGGAATTTGGATTGCCCTTGGTGTATTGGCGATCGGTATCATATTGGAAGCATTCGTTTTAAATAAAGCAGCTAAAGAAGTGCTTCATGAAGTTGGAGTAGAACCTAAAGGGATTACAATTCTCCAGTCCGCAAAATATTTAAAGCGCGCAAAACCGGCCACAAAACTTGTTTGGATGGAAGACTTAGTGGCAACTTCAGGTAATGTCCTGGCGTTTTTAGCAATTATCATTGCGTATTTCACAGGCTTCTACCGATTGGAAGGATTTATTTCAATGGTAATCGGTTTAATGATGTTTTATGTAGTAGGTCGTGTCTTTTTAGATAATGCGCGTGGTGCAATCGGTGAAACGGATGAGGAAATGCTTGTGCATATCGGAAACCTCGTTATGCAAGATCCACATGTAACAGATATTGCACGACTTGAAGTAATTAAAGAAGGCGAATATTTACATGTTGAACTTATTGCTGAGACAGATCCGAATTTATCACTCGCCTATTTAGATGATGTACGTGACCATTTAACAACATTGCTGTTAAACCAAAAAGGTGTAACAAAAGTTACAATGGCGTTCGATAAGGATAATGGCGAACGCAGCTGGACACATACCGTAACAAAACCTGAATCTGAAAAAGGTATGATTTAATTGAATCTTTAATTTAAAAAGGAAGCTGGTCCACTATTCGACCGCTTCCTTTTTTCACGTTCTTATAAAGACATTTCTAAAATTTTACGTACATCGTCTGCTTCAAGTTTATTGAAGTTACCGAATGGACCATATACCAGACAATGTTCCACCATTTGTTCGAAGTATGTCGCATCAATTTCATAGTCAGCCAGGCGATTCGGAGCACCAAGAGATGTCCAGAATGCTGATAATGCATCAATACCTTCCAATGCAACTTGTTCCTCTGTTTTGTTTGTCGGATCAATATTGAATACATTGACGGCTAATTTTGCAAAACGGGCAGGGTTCACATGTAGATTATGCTTCATCCAGTTAGGAAATAAAATAGCTAAGCCGCCTGCATGTGCGATATCGTAATACGCTGAAACTGCATGCTCAATATTATGTGTTGCCCAGTCACCGCGTGAACCTAATGCCAGGAATCCATTTAACCCGATTGTTCCTGCAAGCATTAATGTTTCACGATGCTCGTAGTTAGACGGATCTTTCAATGCTTTTGGCGCAACATCAATCAGCGTACGTAAAATCCCCTCGCTCATTTCATCTGTAATCGGAGTGTTTGCCGCATTATTGAAATACTGTTCAAAAATATGCGACATTGTATCAACAACACCATTTACCGTTTGGTTTGCCGGCACTGAATAAGTATAAGATGGATCTAAAATCGAGAATTTCGGGAAAGTTACCGGACTGCCCCAGCCATACTTCTCTTTTGTTTCCAAATTCGTAATAACCGAACCTGAGTTCATTTCAGATGCTGTCGCAGCTAATGTTAAAACAGTCGCCAATGGTAATGCTTCAGTTGCCATTACTTTTCTTGTGACGATATCCCAAGCATCCGCTTCCACCTTTGCACCTGCGACGATTAATTTAGAGCAGTCAATTACCGAACCGCCCCCTACTGCTAATACAATATCAACCTGATTTTCTTTACAAATTTCAATACCTTTACGCGCTGTTTCCACCCGAGGGTTTGGCTCGACACCTGATAATTCGAATACGTTCATATTCAAGTCATTTAAAATGGTCATAATATCATCGTATACACCATTTGATTTAATGCTTCCTCCACCATACACAATTAAAATGTTCCGGCCGTATTGAGGAAGTTCTTTTCGTAAATGTTCGATACTCCCTTTACCAAAATGAATCTTTACTGGATTATAAAATGAAAATTCGTTCATCAATGGTTCCCCCTATTTTTCAAAAAAGTCCCACTCCAATAATAGGAGTGAGACTTAATAATATAATGATTATACCCATCCACGGAAGCGAGAGGCCTCGGCAGTGCGGCGTACACCTACCATATAAGCAGCTAAACGCATATTAATATTGCGGTTTTGTGCTGTTGTGTAAACATTTTCAAATGCAGTAGTCATTTTTGAATATAATTTTTCACGTACTTCTTCTTCCGTCCAATAATAACCCATATTGTTTTGAACCCATTCAAAGTAAGACACCGTTACTCCACCAGCAGATGCTAAAACGTCTGGTACTAGAAGTATACCGCGCTCTGTTAAAATCTTTGTCGCTTCAGCTGTTGTCGGACCGTTCGCTGCTTCTACAACAATGTTTGCTTTAATTTGATGTGCATTGTCTGCTGTAATTTGATTTTCAATGGCAGCAGGCACTAAAATATCGCAATCCAGTTCTAAAAGCTCTTTGTTTGAAATTGTATTTTCAAACAATGTCGTTACCGTTCCAAACGAATCACGGCGATCTAATAAGTAATCAATATCCAAACCGTTCGGATCATGCAACGCACCGTGTGCATCTGAAATACCAATAACTTTTGCACCTAAATCACTCATAAACTTCGCTAAGAAACTACCTGCGTTACCGAAGCCTTGAATAACCACTCGTGCACCTTTAATATCGATATTGCGTTTTTTTGCAGCTTCTTCGATGACAATTGTAACACCTTCTGCAGTTGCACGGTCGCGACCTTGTGAACCGCCAAGAACGATCGGTTTACCTGTAATGAATCCTGGCGAGTTAAATTCATCCATACGGCTGTACTCATCCATCATCCAAGCCATAATTTGAGCATTTGTAAATACGTCAGGTGCCGGAATATCTTTCGTCGGACCAACTACTTGACTGATTGCACGAACATAGCCGCGACTTAATCGTTCAATCTCGCCCATTGACATTTCACGTGGGTCGCAAATAACGCCACCTTTACCTCCACCGTATGGAAGATCAACAATGCCGCATTTTAACGTCATCCACATCGAAAGCGCTTTCACTTCTTCTTCCGATACCATCGGGTGGAACCGTACGCCACCTTTTGTTGGACCTACTGCATCATTATGCTGTGCACGGTAACCAGTAAATACTTTTGTAGTACCGTCATCCATTTTTACTGGAATACGCACAGTCAACATACGAACCGGTTCTTTCAATAATTCATACATTGCTTCATCATAGCCTAGTTTATTTAATGCCTCATGAATTACTTCTTGAGTTGATGTAAATAAGTTCAAATTTTCAGCCATTTTATAATTCGCCTCTTTAAATTTTGATTTATTTGGGTCTTTCCGCCAACATTGTAACACACTTTATTCAGAGTTTGTTAAATATTTAGCCACATTTTATACACTTTTAATATTTTCGTTGATAATTGACGAAGAAAGCGCTTTTTTCACGAATTTTGCTCAAAACTGACCAATTAACCCCATATAAAAAACATGTTCAACTTATTTAAAAATAAATTGAACATGTCCCGCTTAATGTCCGGATTGTTCGATCCAATCTTTCAATTTTTCCTTTAAAATTTGAAAGCCATCCGCATCCACTTCATCAACCCGATCTTGCAAAGTACGCCGCGGCTGCATATCTCTTTTCCGGTGGAACGGTACTTCCTGCAATTCGCGTATCGATAAGCTTATTTTTTTTTGATCTGTATCCACATCCAGAACTTTAACTTCTATTTCATCCCCGACGGATAAAAAATCACTTACATCCTTCACAAAACCGTATGTGATTTCAGAAATATGCACAAGTCCCTGCGTATATTCATCTAAAGCAACAAAAGCTCCGTATGGTTGAATTCCTGTCACTTTACCCGTTAGCACGTCACCCACTTCAATTTTTTTTGCCATACTTTGTTCCTACCTTCTTTTCGTATATACGTAAATGTCATGTTAAATTATAACATATGAGACGGGCTGTAACAAAGAATCGCTTTAATCTAGCGTTTTTAAGTCATTAAATAAGAGTCTTTCTAAAAAAATGTGAAAATATTTTACCTTTCTATATTTGGATTCAATAAATTCACAAAACTTTTTGCTAAATACGTGAATCGTATTGTAAAATGAGTAATTGCATATATATGAGGAGGTTTTGTTTTGTCATCTAGAGATCAATTTACATCTAAGATAGGTTTCATACTTGCGGCAGCAGGAAGCGCAATCGGTCTTGGCGCGATTTGGAAGTTCCCCTATATGGCGGGCACGAATGGCGGTAGTGTATTTATTATTTTGTTTGTTATATGTACAGTTTTAATTGGCTTGCCGATATTAATCGCGGAATTTATGATTGGGCGACGCGGTCAAAAAGATCCGATTACATCGTTTAAAGAGCAGGCTCCAAATAAACCATGGTTTATGATCGGTTGGATCGGTCTTGTAGCATGCGGGTTAATATTATCCTTCTATAGTGTTGTAGGTGGTTGGATATTAAGCTATATACTTCGGGCTGTTAGTTTTTCACTAACAGGTCAAGGGGTTAATTTCAGCACTTTGTTTACAGATATTATTTCCAATCCATGGGAAGTCTTAATCGCACAAGCAGCTTTCATGCTATTAACTTTATTCATTGTACAAGCCGGTATAAAAAACGGCATTGAAACAGCAAGTAAATGGATGATGCCGATTTTATTCTTATTTTTCATTCTGCTGTTTATCCGTTCCATTACATTGGATGGTGCGATGGAAGGCGTTAAGTTCATGTTCATTCCAGACTGGTCATACTTGAACGGCGATACGTTAATGTTAGCGTTAGGTCAAGCATTCTTCTCTCTTAGTATTGGAGTTGCGGCAATGATAACATACGCATCTTATTTATCTAGAAAAGAGAAAATTGTAACTTCTGCAGTCAATGTAGCGAGCATGAATATCGCTATTTCTTTATTGGCGGGCCTTGTAATATTCCCTGCCGTATTCGCATTAGGCTTTTCTCCTACAGAAGGACCGGGCTTAGTATTTATTATGATTCCAGCTGTTTTTGAGCAATTGCCATTTGGCGGGTTTTTATTGCTAGTATTTTTCATCTTACTTCTGTTTGCGACAGTTACTTCTGCGATTGCATTGCTGGAAGTGGTCGTTTCAATAGGTATTCGGGAAAAAACAGCTCAGCGTAAAAAAGCCTCTTGGTTATTAGCATCAATTATTTTTGTCATCGGTATTCCAAGTGCTTTATCATTCGGAATCTTATCGGATATCACCATCTTTGAACGTTCCATTTTTGACTTTGTCGATTATGTAACGAGCGCGATTTTAATGCCGATCGGTGCCTTTTTAACATCTATTTTTGCCGGATATTATTATTCAAAGAAAATATCTCGTGAAGAAATGCTGGCATCACCAGTTGTTTATAATTGCTGGCTGTTCATTGTACGCTATGTAGCCCCGCTTTCAATTGCAGCTATCTTTATTAATAAAGTTTTCTTTAGTTAAACTTGAAAAACTTGTTCGATATGAAATTCGAGCAAGTTTTTTTTATTTTTACAATTATGAGGACTTTATAAGTTGTTGTTCATATGATAGTAAACATACGGGGAGGAGATGGGAAATGAAATTGCAGTTTCAGGAACAGTTAAAAACTTTACGTTCGGAAAAGAATTTATCAATTGAAGAGCTTTCATTACGAACACAAGTAAGTATGGAGAAACTGGCAGCCTACGAAAACGGTGAGCAAATTCCTTCAACCCAAACCATTTTAATTTTATCGACTGTTTTGGAAGTACCGGTTTCTAACTTAATCGACGGATTACATTAAAATGCGGGCGACCTCAACTTACAGGTCGCCTGCATTTTTATATAATACACTTCGCTTCGAATTTTACGGCAATTAATTTATATGCGATTGCAACACATTGCTCAAAAGGAATCCATTGTTCGAAAGAATATTCATAAACTCTTTGAATGACTTTCGCCAATGTAGTTGGATCGTCAATATTTTGAAGCGCAGCGACAACATCCGCCGTTTCAGTAGCATAACTTTCGGAACCGTAGCTAAAAGGATCCCACTGTTCCAATAAATGTACACATTTTTGATTCATTTCAATATTATCCATTCGATTCACCTAACTACCTCTTATAATAGTTAGTATGATACCATAATCTGAAAGAAATCATAAGAAAAGAGGATTCAAATGTCTATTTTTAATAAAGTTCATGAGCGTCGCAGTTCCGCATCTGTAAAATGGGATATGATGAATGTCGTCTACAATTTAAAAGATACAACAGAATTACTGCCGATGTGGGTAGCAGATATGGACTTCCCTCCGCCTGCAGCTTTAACAGAAGCGTTAAAAACTCGATTAGAGCATCCTATATTCGGCTACACCTTTGCCGATAATGATGTAAAAAATGCGATTGTTCACTGGTATAATACCCGCCATCAATGGACGATTGATCCAAACACGATTATTTTCCAGCCTGGTGTTGTCCCGGCAATCGCGACCGTTATCGAAACATTTACGGAGCCTGGCGATAAAATCGGAATGTCCACACCGGCGTATCCGCCATTCACAAACGTACCGGCTGCTCAGAAACGTGAAGTCGTGACATGTGAATTAACTGAACAAAATGGCCATTATACGATGAATTTTGAGGAGCTTGAGGAAATGTTCCGCTCCGGTATTAGACTGTTTGTTTTATGTAATCCGCATAACCCTATCGGTATTGTATGGAGCCCGGAAGAGCTTGAGCAGTTAGTTGCATTATGTATTCAATATGATGTGTATCTATTATCCGATGAAATTCATGCTGATATTTCAATTCAAAAATCGTATACACCTGTATTAACATTAGCTAATGCAAACGAGGCAAAAATCATCACATGTATTGCACCAACTAAAACGTTTAATATTGCAGGAATTCATGCCGCAATGATGGTTGCACCAGACCGAAAACTATTTACGGAAATCGAGAAGAATACGCAGGCACACGGGAATTTAGGTTTAAATACATTTGCTTCGACTGCTGTAAAGGCTGTCTATACAGAAGGTGCAGCCTGGTTGGATGATCTTCTTATTTATTTAAAAAACAATATGGAATATGTTGCGAAAGAATTGAACGCTATTGAAGGACTTGAAGTGGAAATTCCTGATGCAACGTATTTAATGTGGATTGACTACCGCAAAACAGGTATAGAAGAAAAGGAACTAATGGCACGCCTTCTATCAGTAGGACAAGTTGCGTTAGATCCAGGGACAAAATACGGAGAAGCAGGAAGAGGCTTTCTACGTATTAATGTTGCTTGTCCATTTGAACTGTTGCAGGACGGGGTTGAACGCATTAAACGAACGATTGCTACATTCGAATAATCAATCAAAAGGGGCAGCCCGGAATTATTAATTTCCGGACTGCCCTTCTTCTATTACATCATTTTGATTATTGTTTTTATTATTCTTCCTTAGCGTTTTCTTTAGCGATACGCGCATCACGTTCTCTTAATGCGCGTTCTTCTAAAAGTTTAGCCTGTGCAGCCTGGCGGGCAGCGATGCGGCGGACGAACCGGAATGTAAAAAAAACAATAATCAGTAATATGGCGAATTCAATTGCAGCGGGAAGATACAAAGACTTGTCTTCCGGGAAATATAAAAAGCCACCAGAGAAATTCATTAAAAATTGGTTCACTTGCCCACACGTCCTTTAAAAATTAGTCAATTACAGTGATTGACTCAATTTTAACATCTTCTTTAGGCTTATCGTGCATATTTCGGTCAACTTTAACAATATTGTCAACAACATCCATACCTTCAACAACTTGGCCAAATACTGTATGCTTGCCGTCTAACCATGGTGTACCGCCGTTTTGTTTGTAGAACTCAACTTCTTCTTTTGACCAGCCGCGCACTTCCATTTGTTTTAACATAGATACTTCAATTTGAGGTGCTTGAACGATGAAAAATTGAGAACCGTTCGTGCCAGGACCCGCATTTGCCATTGATAATGCGCCGCGGATGTTCATTAATTCAGGTACACACTCATCTTCGAATGTACCGCCCCAAATAGATTCGCCGCCCATACCAGTACCAGTTGGGTCGCCACCTTGAACCATGAAGTTCGGAATTACACGATGGAAAATAATACCGTTATAGTAGCCTGATTTTGCATGACCTAAAAAGTTTTCAACTGTTTTTGGTGCGTGCTCCGGGAATAATTTAATTTTGATTGAACCCATAGTTGTGTTCATTTCTACCATTACTTCACCTGGATTTAGTTCTTTCGATAATTGTGGAAACATTTTTGTCTCTCCTTTAAATAAATTGTGGAATGGATGGGTATAGGTATAGAAACCAAACTTCCCCTTTAATACCAAGTCCAAGTTTACCATAACTCTAATATTTTAAGCCACTAACTTGCGGAGGACTTCCTTCGTATTACGAAATAAGTTATACTAAATATTAATTAAAAAGGAAGAAAGTGATATTTTTGAAAAATATGAGACATAATTTCATCATCATTTTAATAGCAAACTTTATTGTTGCGGCGTCTGTTACGATGATTATGCCGTTTTTGTCTTTATATATTGATACCCTCGGCGACTTTACAGATAGCTATGTGCAAACATGGGCAGGAATAATCTTTGCAGCAACATTTATTTCCGCATTTCTAATGTCTCCGATTTGGGGGCGAATTGCTGACAAATACGGGTACAAGCCTATCATGATCATCAACTGCTTCGGCGTTGGGTTAAGTATCTTTTTAATGGGCTATGTTCAAAATGTCGAGCAGTTCTTTCTACTGAGGCTTGCGATGGGTGTTGTAACCGGCTTTATCCCTACTTCCATTGCGTTCATTAGTAAGCATACTCCTAAAGAAGTGGCAGGGAAAACGCTCGGGACATTGCAGATGGGCAGTGTTGGAGGAACATTATTCGGTCCTGTATTAGGGGGCTTGATGGCAGATACTTTTGGGTTTAAGTACACTTTTCTCATTACAGCAGTCACAATTACGATTGCGGCGGTTATTATCATTTTCGGCATTCATGAACCGACCATTATCCGTAAAGTTAAAAATGCCATTTATTCACGGAAAAATGTAATTTGGGCTATTTTCCATCATCGGCTTATATTAAATGTAATGTTCGTAACTTCACTCATTCAGATCGGGAACTTTAGTATTCAGCCATTGCTGTCCCTTTACGTGTCTGAACTTACCCCTTCCCAGGAAGTAGCCATGCTCGCAGGCGTTACCTTTAGTGCTGCTGGGCTTGGTAATATATGTTTCGCGAGATTTTGGGGGAAATTAGCCGACCATTATGGATATGAAAGAATTTTATCGTACTTGTTAATCCTTGCCGTCGTTTTCATTATTCCACAGGCTTTCGTTACTGAGCTATGGCAGCTTATCATACTACGTTTCTTATTTGGTATTATATCCGGCGGCCTCATTCCAATTACGTCCGCGCTTATTCGCCGTGAAGCACCGATTGAAGTGCAAGGCGAAATTATGGGATACAACCAGAGTTTCCGTTTCCTCGGCAATATTATCGGACCGGTATTAGGTGGGGTTGTAGCAAGCTTTGGCGGAATTCATTCCGTGTTTTATACGACCGGTCTATTATTTTTAATCGGCTTTGTCATCATGTCCTTTTTGAAAAAGCTTCCGACCCAGTACATGGATGAGATGTTGAAAAAACATGTTTAAATGTACAATGTATATATGCTATCCTTTAAAAAACAACAAATGATTACGCTTAATACGTTTTCGTTTTGTTGTTTTTTGTTTGGACAATTTTAATGAATATCCTATTTGGGGGCCAATTATCCATGAAACAAATTTTCGGCTATATTGTTATTTTATGTAGCATTCCTTTACTACTTCTGATCGGAAATGAGGCTTGGAAAGAAATTGCGAAAGCAGACCAGTATGAACAATTAATCAAGAAATCAGTTGAGCTCCCTGAAGTAACTTCAACATCACCCATTACTTTATACGATGCAAACAGCAAAATTTTCAGTGAAGAATATACTGAATGGTCTCAACCACTTCCGCTGGATGAGGTCCCTGAAATTGCAAAACAGCTATTTATATACAGTGAAGATGAAAGTTTTTATGAACATATCGGTTTTGATGTGAGTGCAATTGCCCGCGCTCTCATCGCAAATAAATCGGAACAGTCCATTCAACAGGGCGGTTCCACCATTACACAACAGCTTGTACGCATGCGTTATTTAACAACCGACAAAACATATGAGCGGAAATTGATGGAGCTTTTTTACGCCTACGAAATCGAAAAATCTTTTTCAAAAGACGAAATTTTTGAGATGTATTTAAATGAAATGTATTTCAGCAATCAAGTGTACGGAATTGGAGCTGCGGCAACTTATTATTTCAATCGGCCGTTATCAAAACTTTCTATTCCCGAAATTGCTTTTATATCGGCTATTCCGAATAATCCCTCATTATATGATCCGGTCGTGCACTTCGAAAATACAAAAAGCAGGCAGGAACGGTTAATCGATAAACTGTCAGAGCATGAGGTTATTACAGCTGATGAAGCAAAAACGTTTAAAAATGAACCGATTCAATTAAATATTAAACAAAAAGCACAGCAGTATCCGAGCTACAGTACATTCGTTTTACAGGAGCTGAAATGGCTCATTGCCGAACAAACTGGTTACCGCGAAAAGATTGACAATACATCCGATAAAATGGAAAAGGAATTTCTGCAGCTAGAGCTGAAGAAAAAAACGGACGAAATTTTACGTCAAGGTGTTCATGTATATACTGCGCTGCAACCTGAGAAACAGCGACAGGATGAAGAGGCCATTAACCGGGTTTTACCGAAGACCGATTTACAGGCAAGTGCAACGATTATTGATAATGAAACACGTGAAGTGATCAGTATTTTTGGCGGGAAGGACTATAGAAAGCATGATTTACACCGTGCATTCCAATCTCCAAGACAGCCGGGGTCTGCATTTAAGCCGATCAGTGTGTTTGCCCCTTACTTTGAAGAAACATCCGCAACACAATATTCGATCGTAAATGGCGGTCCGTACTGTGTCGGGAATTTCTGTCCCGAAAACTATGGACGCATTTGGTACAACAACATTACCGTGGAAACAGCTTTCAAAAACAGTATTAATACAAGTGCTTTACGATTGTTTAATGCCATTGGTGTTGATACTGCTTTTCGTTATATTAACCGGTTTCATTTTGAATCGATCATCGAAAAAGACCATACATTTGCCGCAGCATTGGGCGGGTTAACATACGGGGTGACTTCACTGGAAATGGCCGATGCTTACTCCAGCTTTATCGACGGCTATTATGTTCCTGTTCATACCATTCGTAAAGTAACAGATTTAACAGGAGAAACGATTTTTAGCTGGCCGCGCAAACGGGAGGAAATATGGTCTGCATCGACCACGAAAACGATGCGCAGCCTTTTGAACGAAACGGTGGCTACCGGAACAGGGAGAGGTCTTTATAGCTCATCTGGCTATATCGGAGCCAAAACTGGAACGACAAACGAATTTAAAGATTATTGGGTTGCCGGACTGACGAATGGCTATACGGCAGCCGTCTGGATTGGCTACGATCAGCCCCGTTCAATGGAAGCAATCGAACGCGCAAAAATTCATTTTTCTATATTCAATGCAATAACAGAATAAAAAAAGCTTGTTAGTTTTAAATAGCGCACCTCCCCCGCTAAAATCCTAACAAGCTTTTTTCTGCTATGCGAACGGCAAGCTCGCAAGAATTCCGTTGTATAGCTTAATAACGGCATAGACGACGAGAGCCAATAATAGAAACCAGGTAAGTACTTCATAAAAGATTAATCCGACTACACCTGGAATGGACATATACTGACTCTTCTTATAAACGTTGTAAATAAAGTAACAAAAAATCGTGAACATAAAAATGCCGATTAAAATCGGTAAGGATTGACTACCAATTACCGAAGCAAATGCTCCAAAAAAGAAGATGACATATCCACCGCGTGCAGCATGGATCGTTTGCCCTTCTTTATCTTTTGAGAAGAACAGCATCCCAAGCTCATGAATCGTTTCCCCGATCAGCTTCAATGCTGAAAAAATCATGAAAAATAGTAGCACAAATACAATCAGTAATACGAAACGCAGCTCCAGATCCGATAAAAATTCACGCATTCCATTATAGACACCGATTGCATGAAGTAGTTGTAGCGATTCTGATATGGCCAACATACTGAATGAAAAACTGAATAATATAATGGTAATGAATGGTAAGTAGCCATACAAATATGGATTTTTCATAATTTCGTTCCCTCAAAACTCGTAATATTTCTTTTCCTCATCATAGCTAACAATGAGGGGACGAGCAAGCCTCTCCTTATCTACTTACCGCATTCTTACCAGTAGCGTCTCGGATAGCGCGGATAATAAGGTGGATAGTAGTAATTAGGCGGATACGGTTGATAATAAGGCGGATACGGGCCGTAACGATTATTCAATGAACCTCCTAAAAAACCTCCTAAAAAGCTCCCTAAAAATGGAACCCCAAATGGATATCCGATTCCAAAACCTGGATTATAGCGATTAACCATGTTCATGTCCTCCTCCCTTATGAATAGTGTATTCATAATTATGAGAGCCGCTAGTCACCCGCCTAAAAATAAAAAAGATGCCTTGCAAGTTTTTCATTGCAAAACATCCTGTCATGTTAATTAATTATCGCGCAATTCCACCAGTGTTGCCAAAGTACGCACCATTACACCTGTCCCGCCTTTTGGCCCTAATACATGCGGTGCATCCGCATCAGATGTCCCTGCAATATCAAGGTGAACCCAAGGCGTACCTTCTGCAAATTCCCCAACAAAGCCGCCGCCGAAAATCATATGACCGTCACGACCAGGCGAGTTGTTTAAATCTGCCACTTCCGATTTCCGGATACGTTTTTTATCGCTTTCTGTTAATGGTAAGCGCCATACGAACTCACCTGTTTCAAGTGCCGCACCCATAAACTCTTCGAAAAATTCTTCATTATTAGTTAAAGCACCTGTTTTATCTTTACCTAATGCAACGATTACTCCGCCCGTTAATGTCGCTACATCGATTAAATAGTTAGCTCCTTGCTGTTTCGCATATGTCATAGCATCTGCCAATACTAAACGACCTTCCGCATCTGTGTTTAATACTTCAACCGTTTTGCCGTTGTACATTGTAATAACATCATCCGGCTTAAATGCATCTCCTGATACCATATTGTCTGTAGAACCGATTACGGCAACGACATTCTGTTTCGGTCGTGTTTCGCCGATAATACGCATAGCTCCAAGAACAGCAGCCGCACCACCCATATCACCTTTCATGCCGACCATGCCTTCACGCGGTTTTAATGAGTAGCCGCCTGTATCGTATGTTACTCCTTTTCCGACAAAGCCGATCACATCTTCCCATTCCGGTTTCCCTTTATATTTCAATGTAATTAAACGAGGCTCTTCTACAGAACCTTTATTGACAGATAAAATACCGCCCATACCCAGTTCTTCCATTTGTGCTTTGTTTAAAATCTCAACCTCTAAACCATAAATATTGGCAAGCTCTGTTGCATAATCCGCCAAATCACTTGCTGTCAGTAAATTAGGAGGCAAATTGATTAATGTACGCGCTTCATTTACCGCATCCGCATAAATTTTCCCTACTTCGAAATTACCGATCACATCTTCCATATTCACTTCCGTAACAAATTGAATTTGATCAAAATACGTTTTCGGCTCATTTGAAGATGTTTTATAATTTTGTACTGAATAATAGCCTAAATTCAAACCTTCACCAGCTAAATACGCAACTTCCGCTTCTTCCAGCTGATCTGTTGTAAACGATTCCAACCAAACTGCCGCGTCGCTTACTTTTGATGCCTTCAGTTCTTTACCAACTGCTGCAAATACTTCACGTAATTCGTTTGATGTTATATTTTTCCGTTCACCGAGACCGACAAAGTAAATACGTTTAAGTGAAGAGTGGCCGCCTGAATACGGTAATTTCGTAATTTTTTTTATGTCTGATGAAATTTCAGCTGAATGCAGCCATGTGTCAATGATCTCTCCATAAAATTCACTAAACGCTGACCATTTTTTCATTTGTTCACGATGTTTTTGTACTCCGATAATCAATGTTTCAGAAGTTTGTGTTTCAAACGTTTTTGCTGTAGATTCAATATTCATAGTTAAAAACCTCCTAATGTATAGTTTCATTATATACAAATTTTATTAATTCGGGTAACGAAACATCCAATAATTTTTATTTTTCTGCAAGTTTAAATTCAAACGATTTTAGGGAAAATGATATAATTATAGCAATGAGGAGAAAGTAGGTGTAATTATCGAACTTCTACAAAATACGCCGCTTTGGCTTGGGGTTTTCGCGATTGTTTTTGCGCAAATTTTAAAAGTACCGATTCATTTTATCGTAACGAAAAAAGTGGATTGGAGCTTGCTGACATCTACCGGCGGAATGCCAAGTTCCCATTCTGCAGCTGTAACAAGTGTTGCTACGGCGGTCGGTATCGAGACGGGATTTGATTCACCGACTTTTGCTGTTGCAGCGATGCTGGCGGGAATCGTCATGTACGATGCTAGCCATGTACGCTTTCAGGCTGGACAACACGCGGCCGTTTTAAACGAACTGCGCCACGATCTCCGTTTGTTTTTTGATGAAATTAAACGTTGGCCGGAAATGAATGAGCAAGAAAAAATAGAGGATTTAAAAACATTATTAGGTCACAAAAAAAGTGAAGTATTCATCGGAGGATTGGCTGGGATTGTTTTTGCGGCTTTATGGTACACCATTCAAGTATTATAAAAAAAGGGGTATGTTAAAGGCTAAACCGGCTTTAACATACCCCTTTTTTTTTGCGTTGCTAATATTCCGCTGAAGTAAACTAGAACATGCGATATCCTGCTTTGCGCAGCGCAATCATAACAAAGCCCGAAACGATTGCCCCGCCAAAACCACCAGCTAAGATGATGATATCCACGAGCTGTAATGCTTGAATTTTATCGATTAAAGCCGGAAATGCTGTCCCTGCCTTAAAGAAATAATCCAAAAAGCTTACTTCATCAATGATAAAAATTACTACAATCGGATAGACAATAGCCATCAACCATGTCATCCGTAATAACATATTCAATAAAAAGCCGATACCAAAAAACATGACAAAAAATAATACGACGGAAATGATTACTTGTACTAGCGAAACATCATTCATGTTATGTATACCCCCATTAATCTATCATAATTTTACATGATATAACGGGTCCTTTCAATTCAACATCCAAAATAACGTACAGAATACTAATATTGTCAGAGTTCCTTCATAAAGTAAATCGTTTATTTTTTATAAAACAGATGGTATTCGCTATATCCGAATACATCCCCCGGGTTCACACCTTCAATAATCGGGTGAATATGTTGTGCTGCATGCTGGTTGGCCATTTCTCTGAGCATAACTGATGACAGTTCATGGTGAATAATTTCACTCGGTGCCATCCAGCATGCTTCACCGATTTCTCTTTCCTGCAAAGTAAAAGGCTGATCATTATCGACCGGTTTACAATAAAAAATCGCCATATTATCACTAATATCATTCAGGATCACACCGGAACGGAAGCCGACAAGTCCCTTTACTTCGCAAAGAATCCCTGTCTCCTCCAATACTTCACGCATCACAGCTGTCGTAACTGTTTCGGCTGGCTGGACAAATCCTGCCGGTAAAGACCAGGCCCCTTTTAGTCCCCCATACGTTTTTTTTACGAGCAGCCATTCTCCTGCTGAATTTTCAACTATTGCGGCAACCCCAAGCCAAACTTTTCCTCGATCCTTTTTCATAAATAACAATCCCCTTTGCTATGATGTTAGAGTGAAACTTTAAACAGCGCTGATTTTCTTCAACCCCCACTGATTAGAACCTGCTCAAGTCTTGATTCCCGTTAATACGGTGTAAAAAAACTTGCAAAGGAAGCGTTACACACTCGTTTGCAAGTTTGAATTTCGTTTATATAAATTTGAATTTCCCTTTTTTCAATGTTAAGCCGACACCGCCGACTAAATATAATGCTCGGTCATCTACGACTTTCTTTAATGCTGATGCTGGCTTCCCTTTAAATTTACGACCAAATGCTGTTCCAATGGCATCTTCCTGACCTAATGAACAAACAGCTCCTTTATCATCGTAAGCGAATACTTCTGTCGGCTCATCATTCATTAAATGCTTTATATTTTTGGCAATGATCTCACCTTGCTGCATCGCGATTTGAGCTGTCGGCGGGTAAGGTCTGCCTGCTTCCTCATTCAGTAAAAATGCACAGTCTCCTACTACAAAGACATCATCAAAGCCCGGTGCGCGCATATCTTCCCGAACTGCAATACGTGCACGGTTCGATTCAATACCGGAAGACTCGATTAAAGCATTTCCACGTACTCCTGCAGCCCATACAACTGTACCGGCTTTAATGAATTCCGTGTTTTCTTCCTCTTTTTTAATGTTTACACCTTCTGCTGTTGCTTCCACAATCGGTGTGCCAATAGAAAATTCCACACCTTTTTTACGCAGCTGTTCCTGCGCATAATCGACTAGTTCCGGATCAAATCCAGGTAATACAGTCGGTGCTGCTTCTACACAAAGAAGACGTACTTTTTCCTGAGGGATATCAAATTCTCTGCAAAGCTCAGGAATCCGGTTACCGAGCTCCCCTAAAAATTCTATGCCTGTAAAGCCAGCCCCACCTACGACAATCGTAAGTTTACTGTCGTCTTTCACTTCATCCAATGTCCAAGAAGCAAACTGATACTCGATATGCTCGCGGACTTGGCGTGCGGTATTGATATTCGTCAATGATAATGCATGTTCCTTCAGTCCAGGAATGCCGAATGTTTCCCCTTCGAAGCCTAAGCCAATCACTAAATAATCATACGAAAACTCACCAGCTGAAGTTTCTACTTTCTTTGTATTGACATCAATGTTTTCTACATTGGCAATGACGAACGTTACATTGTGATTAATGACTTTTGAAATCGGATACCGTGCTTTATCCGGAGAAATCGTTCCTGCACCTACTTCATGCAGCCAAGTTGTTTCATAATGATAGTCGTTTTTGTTCACTAAAATAATTTCTGCTTCATTTGTATTGATTAACTTTTGAAGATTTACAATCGTTGTTAATCCTCCGTACCCTGCGCCTAATACTAGAATTGTCGGTCTTTTCATTCAATCAAACCCCTTCATTTTAATGAACCGGCGCTATAAATCTATCAGTCATTTTTATAGAACGCCAGTAAACGGTTTTTTACTGAAATACTAACATAATAGTAGCGTTTTTCCTGTGTGATTTCAAACATATGATTATTATTCGTTCAGTCAATTTACAATATTATGTTCATATAAATAATCGTATTTAATATCAATAAACAAAAACTCTTCGTTTGAAATGGCCATTGAATACGTGCGTGTTAACTCGCCTGTTTCAATATCACTGTAAACCGAAGACAACTCGCCTTTATTGTCTTTTGTCATTTTAATAATGTTCAACAGGAAGTACGGTCGCCAGCTCCAGTTTTTACCGATGATTTCTTCTTGTTTTTCCCATTTTTCATCGATCCAGCGGATATTCGGGGATGTTTGGAAACCATTGCTGTCACAAATATAAATACGAAATGCGCATTTTTCCAAAGCATTTGCCAGATGCATCAGTTTATCAATTTGTGATGTAGATGGATTGATTTGATCGACTGTTGAACAAATCATACGTTCAAGACGTTTCATTTCCTCATACTTATGCAGAAGCAATTTCTTTTCCGTAGCAATAAACTGTTCACAATCCTTGCGGAAACGTTCTTTTAAAGAATCGCGTACTTGCAGCTCTTTATGCGGCATTTGTAAATAAGGCCCTTTGAAATAACGGGTACCGTTTTTCCATCCGTGCTGTAATTGATAGACCGTTTCAATATTCTCGACTAATAATTGCGTCCCCATCTTCACAGCAAGTGTACGAATTGTTGAAAACGCATGGTTTTGCGCGCCCCATAAATTATAGTTCAACTGGCCGACATTAATTTTAAGAATAGCGGGTTCGAGCAGTAAAATATTTTCAAGCTGTGTTTGTGAGCCGACATCTGCCAATGCAATTTTAATGCCATATGTTTTAATATAGCGAATTAAATGCTGCAGCTGATTCATCTCCCCTTCGTAAAGATGTTCCGTCATGACAAGGGTAATATTTCGAAGGTTCGATTCAGCGACTGTTTCTTTCAGCATCGTAAAATAACTTTCCCCAAAATCCAGCAAAAGCAGTTCGGGGTTGCACGGGATATACAAACCAACATCATCAATTAAATGGGCGACATTTTGCAACGATCTGCGAACAAAGATTTGTTCAATTTCTGCTCTAATGTCTGCTGGTACGTCTTTTTCATATGTAAATTGCTCGATATTGATCGGCTCTTTTTCATTTTCACTTTCCACTTGGCCTATCGCTTCATAAGCCACAATGCGATGTCCATCTGCACTATAGATTGGCTCATATAAAATTTCGATTTGATCTAACTTATCCAGTAATTCTAAAACACTCATTTAAAAAAGCCCCCTAGCAGTATGGTGATAAATCTATAATAATTCAAACCTTATAATAATACAAAACCATCTAATAAAACATAGTTATTTTATAGGAAATATAAGTTTTAAAATAATGATAATTTATTCTTCATATGAAAAGGTGGAAATATCAATATTCATGAAAAAAACCTTTAGCGGAAGTTTACTGCTAAAGGTTTCGAGATTCGTTACATTTTATTATATGGTTGCTCTTGTCCATACGTGCTGCCTATTCTTATTGTTAAAAATTAAAGTTTAAACTCTCTCACTAATGTATTGAGTTCCTCTGCTAAATTGGCAAGCTGTTTCGAACTCCCGGCTACTTCCTCCATTATACTGCTTGTTTGTTGAACAGATGCTGCTGTTTGTTCAATGCCAGCCGCAGATTCTTCAGATACCGATGCAACTTCTTCAACAGAACTGTTCATCACTTGTGTACTAGCTGAAATCTCTGATAAGTTTTGGCCGATCGTTGCAATACTATTCACCATTTCATTTACAGCATTACTAATTCCTTCGAAAGTTTTACCTGTTGATTCAATTTGTGTTTTTCCTTGCTCGACTTCTTTATACCCTAATTTTAGTGAGTCAGACACGAAAAAAGTTTCCTTTTGAATATCGTCTACGATACCCGTAATATCTGTTACAGAATTAGATACTTGCTCAGCTAGTTTTCTTACTTCATCAGCAACTACAGCAAATCCTTTTCCGTGTTCTCCAGCCCTTGCAGCTTCAATTGCAGCATTTAAAGCAAGAAGATTTGTCTGATCTGCTACATTCTTAATGACTGTAACTAGGTTTGATATTTCCTGTGATTGCTTGTCCAACCCTGCAACCTTTTGAACGGATTCATTTACAATGGAATGGATTTTTTCCATCTGTTGAATTGATTTTATCATTAATTCCGATCCGTCATTAGTCATATTTAATACGACTTTTGAATTCTCCTCTATCCGTAATCCATTCTCATTTGCATCATGGACTCTTTCGACAAAAATATTCATTACCGAAGCTAATTCACTTGCATGATTAGCCTGTGTTTCTGAACCAGCAGCTAATTCTTGCATAGTAGATGCCACTTGTTCCGATCCCATTTTCACTTCATCGGCAGATTGTGATAGTTCTTCACTTTGACTTGTTAATGACTCTGAAGTTTCGGAAACCTTTTTTATCGAATTTTTAAGATTTTTATGTAATAAATTAATGGCATCCGCCAATCTGCTTATTTCATCTTTTGATTTTACTAGCAGCAGTTCTTTCGTCAAATCACCATTTGCAAGGTACCCCATCTGTTCCGTTACTTTAATGATAGGCTTAGTTATTAAATTTGCATAGAACCAAATGATGATTACCCCTAAAATAATTGAAATACCCATAACAACAAGAATAATATTCAACAACTCTGTAGCAGGTTGATTAAAATCCATCATATAAGTACTTGCAGTCACTACCCAATCCCAGTTTGGATCTACTTTTGAATAGGAAACCTTCTCTTCAATTTGTTCTTTATTATTTGGTAATGCTGAATTATAAAAAGTAAATCCACCACCGTCATTCGCTATTTCAATCATCTCTTGAGCGAATTTCACTCCATTTTCATCCTCATCATCCCATGCACTAGCACCCTCTTTAGATGGATGCGCAATACGAGTTCCATCTTGACTGTACACAATCATATAGCCATTTATACCAAGATCAATTGAAGAGTTTATAGGTCGAATCCCATCCCCGTTCTTTTCGCCTAAAATAATCTCCTTCACTTTCTCTTGAGCACTTTCAAGTGAAATAGTTCCTTTTTCAACTTCCGAATTATAAGCATCAATTGTAGCAAGTGTAAATTCAACACTGTTTTGCAAGTTTGTTTTACCTATTTGTTCTAAGCTAGTAGAGCTTTTCTGGTAACTTGCCACTCCAATTACAATCATCGGAACAATCAATAGTAAAATAGAGATTCCAATTAACTTTGATTTAATAGAAGAGTTAGATTTTGTTTGTTTTTTCAACTTATATACACCCCTTATATTTATATATTTAAATTTTATTTGTACTGTAACTAATTAACCTCCCTGTTTATAGAATTATTTAACTATTACTCCCGATAAAAAAAGAGTATAAATTACTCTTATATAACTATAAATTATAGATAAAAGTACTATTATTGATTCCCGATTGTTATTTTAACCTAATTTTTTACTTAATCCAACATATTTTTACATGATATACTCTTTCAGTTGTTTATTTTCTTTTTAAGACAAAAAAAAAGCCTCCTTGATTTGTCATGTTTAATAACATCACAAATCAAAGAGACTCGCTATTCACAATCCATTACTCACATGGTTGCTCTTCTGCCGGACGTGCTGCCGCTTTAAAGCTTGTGCCGCAGCCGCATGAAGCAAGTGCGTTCGGGTTGTCGATTGTGAAACCGCCGCCCATTAATGATTGTTTAAAATCAATTTTCGTGCCTTGTAAAATACCCGCATCTTCCTCGGATACGATAATTTGAATGCCGTGTTGGTTGTCAACGAAATCATCGTCATTTATTGTTTGCTCAAATGCCATACCGTATGAAAGGCCACTGCAGCCTCCGCCTTTTACAGCTACACGCAGACTCGCATTTTCTTCTTCGTTATGAACCATCATTTCTTTGACTTGAAATGAGGCCGCTTCTGTTAAAATGATTACTTGTTTTTCACTTGCCATTCCAGTCACCTTCTTTCTTTTATTTATCATATCAATTGTAAAAGCTATCTGACAACAAAACTGCTCTCCCTGATTATATTCCTGCATTGAGTAAAAAGGGATAAGGATAAAATACCTAAAAAATTCACACAAATTCAGTAAATTACTCACAATTCTTTAAGTTTCCTTGCTATAATAAGGAAACATAATTAAACGAAAGGTATGAACCTTTATGGAAATTTCCCCATTTTACGAAAAGACAGTGAACTGTATTCATTGTAAGAAAAATTTTTCAACACTTAAAGTTCGTACCAAGTCCATAAATATTGAACATACAGCATCCGACTTTCAACCAGTCTATACGGACAATAACGTGAATGGTTTATATTATAATGTTTTTGTCTGTCAACATTGCGGGTTTTCGTTTACAGAAGACTTCAGTAAATATTTTGCTCCAGGTGTGAAAGAACAAATCAATGAAAAAATTTGCAGTCATTGGGTACCGCACAGTTTCAGTAAAGAACGTTCGGTTTTTGAAGCAATTCAAACCTATAAACTTGCATTGTTTTGCGCAACGATCAAAAAAGAAAAATTCGTCATTACTTCCGGCTTGGCATTGCGCTTGGCGTGGTTATATCGATCATTAAAAAATGTTGGGCAGGAACAGCGCTTTTTAAAATTGGCCCGCGATCATTATATGGAAAGCTATTCCACGGAAGATTATGCAGGTACTACAATGTCGAGCGTACGAATTGTGTATATGATTGCCGAATTGTCCCGTCGTCTTGGGGATTATGAAAACGCCACACGCTTCTTTTCCCGTGTAATTGAAAGTCAACGTGTAGGCGGTGAAGCCAAACTTGTTAATATGGCTAAAGAGCAATGGGAATTAGTTCGTGAAGAGCGCGGTAAAATCGCCCAATAAAACAGAGCTGCCAAGTAAGTAATAACTTTCTTGGCAGCTCTTTTAATTTGAATTAGAAAACTTGTTCTACTTCGACGATACCCGGCACTTCTTCAAGTAGTGCACGTTCGATACCTGCTTTTAATGTGATTGTAGAACTTGGGCAGCTACCGCATGCACCTAATAAGCGCAATTTAACGATACCTTCTTCAATATCTACCAATTCACAGTCTCCGCCGTCACGTAGTAAAAACGGACGTAATTTATCTAAAACTTCTTGTACTTGTGCATATTGTTCTGTTTCTGTCATTTTGCTCGACTCCCTTCATTAAAATCATTATAATGTGAAGGAGCAAAAAAATCCATTATTGAATAACGAAAGGTTGGAATTCCTATGTCACAATCTCATCCAGTTATAGAAGTTTTCGGCGCTGACATCATCTGTGCCAGCTGTGTAAATGCACCATCTTCCAAAGATACATATGAATGGCTTCAAGCGGCAATTTCACGAAAATATCCGGAACAGCCGTTTACTATCCGCTATATCGATATTGAAGGTGTAATTGATAATGAACGTGATCAAGATTACGCAAACCGTATTCAAGAAGATGAATTTTTCTACCCTTTAGTTCTTGTCAATGATGAAGTAGTTGGTGAAGGCTATGTGCAGATTAAGCCTGTATTTACAGCGCTTGAATCAGCTGGCTTTGTACCAACAGAAGAATAAAATATTAACATAAACAAAAAATTCAATTTTCTCCTTGAGGAAATTGAATTTTTTCGTTTAAAGCCAAATTGATTTCCTTTGCAGGGACGCTCAATTTTAGTTTTCGTTTTGCTTTTTATAGTACCAAAGCAGACCCGACTTCATAAGGCGTGCAATACGTCCTGTTACCGTTGTATCAGCTAGATGAACGAAGCCTTGCTTTTTACCAAGGGAGCCCATAAAGCCTTTCATTTTGATTTCTGAAAGCTTTTCTGGAAGCGGCTCGCCTTTCCAGCGCATTTTTAGAACTTTAACGATTCGTTCGCCTTGTTCTTCTGCCAGTTGCGCTGTTGGAGGTAAATGAGATGAAGCACAGTCTCCTACTACAAATACATTTTCATCCCCAACTACATGATAATGATCGGTAATGATCGGACGATTGAATTTATCCTTTTCAACATCAAGTTCACGAACAATTTTTACAGGCTGTACACCAGCTGTCCATACGATTACGTCAGCTTCAATTACTTCATCATGGTTATATAAACGGCCTTCTTCAACACGCGTAATATTCGATTCTGCAATTACATCTACGTTGTGTTTAATAAACCAAGACTTAATATACTCACTTAGCTTTTCCGGGAAATCGCGTAAAATACGGTGTGAGCGGTCAAATAATTTAATTTTCAAATCCGAACGGCTTTCGCGTAGTTCACTTGCAAGTTCTATTCCTGAAAGACCTGCACCAATAATGGCAACTGTCGAACCAGGAGCTAATCCGCATACTTTTTCAAATGTTTTACGTGATTTGGCGATTGTTTGAATGCTATATGTGAATTCATCGGCACCCGGCACTCCATGATATTTATCAATACAGCCTAAACCAATAACAAGCTGATCATAAGCAAGCTCTTCGCCGTCACCCAAGTAAATTTTTTTATCTTCACGGTCGATGCGTACCACTTCTCCGTACACGCATTTTAAGCGCTCATGTTCCGGAAACGCAACACGGACTTCCTTATCTGTTGATGTACCTGCAGCAAGTGCATAAAATTCTGTTTTCAAACTATGGAATGGTGTACGGTCAACCAATGTAATTTCTACATCTGCTGGTAAACTTGGTAATAGACGAAGTAAAATTCGCATATTTCCGTAGCCGCCACCTAATAATACTAACTTTTGCATAGCATATTCCCTCATATCTGTAAGTAATCAATTATGAAGCTTTGACGCATCATAATTGTGTTCACAAAGTTTCCATAAGTATTATAACTGTTTGTGATAAGTTTCACAATATGTTAAATGATATTTTGTGAATTTATTCACATAAGTTTTTTATTACCCTATTTTATTTATTTTGTTGCAATTGAAGTGTATTCAAACATGTGGTCAAAGATATTAAATCGGAGAAATTGACGTTCGCAGCAAAAAAAAGTAGGATTGCTAATAGTGAGGTGACAACATGTTAAATCCATTAGTCGAATTTTGCATCAGCAATCTAGCAAATGGCGCGCAACAAACATATGAACAACTGGAGCAAGATCCTGATATTGATGTATTGGAATATGGCTGCTTAAGCTACTGCACGAAATGTGCCGAAAACTTTTATGCCGTTGTTAACGGGGATATAGTTGAGGCGGACACTCCAGAAGAGCTGACGACGCGCATTTATAAATATATAGAAGAAAATCCGATGTGGTAGACGACCCACATCGGATTTTTCCTTTATTTAAAAAGTTCCATCAAATTTTCTACACAATACGTAGGAAGCTTGGCTTGCTGTTTTACAATCTCAGTAGGAGTAACTCCCGTATTGACATGAATTGTATCACAGCCGAAGTTTATACCACATAAAATATCGGTATCATAGTTGTCCCCTACCATGACCATTTCGCTCTTTTCAAAGTGATGCTCATCAGCAATGATCTGCAGCATAACCGGTGATGGTTTCCCTACAAAGGTCGGTGTAACCCCGGATACATTTGCTACTAATTGAACAAATGAACCATTTCCCGGAGTAAAACCCGTTTCATTCGGAAATTTAATATCACCATTTGTTCCAATTAGCTTCGCGCCCTTCTGAACATAGTCACATGCTCTTACAAGTTTCTCATATGAGATTTGACGGTCAATCCCCATTACAAGAACATCGCTCTGCTCATCGGTAATCTCTAATCCTTGTTCGATTAAAGCCGTGCGAATGCCAAGTTCACCGACAACATTCACTTTTTTATTTGCACTCATCTTAGCTACATAGGCTGCCGTTGCAAGCGAGCTTGAATAAATATGATCGAGCGGTGCATCTACGCCAATATCTTGTAAAACCTGCTGCAGTCGTTCGCGGGTTTTCGATGAATTGTTCGTTAAATAATACGGCTCAATTCCTTCATCCTGTAGAAGGTGAACAAATTTCACGGCAGTATCGATCGCTTCTTTCCCCCGATAAATTGTCCCGTCCAGATCAAAGCAATACGCTTTATACGGGAACATTATGCCTCATCCTCTGGTAAAAATGCTGAAACTGGTCCTAATTCATTCGTTAAGTAATCGTGAACTTTTGGTGAGAATTGCTTTAGTATATTTAAGTTTGCTGTTAATACATTTAAAATTTCTTCACTATCTACAGCGATAAATTCACGAACGATCATTTTTCGTAAGCCGACAACCGCCTTTAATGGTGCATCCATCTCTTCTGTAATCACTTTTTCATCAACGAAAATATCGATAATGTCTTCGTAGCTTCCAGGATCACGCATAATAAAGCCGTCAATCACTAAGTTCCCTACATCCATCATCGCTTCCATTACATTATGGCCGATTCGTTGTAATGCCAGTTTATGAATATCATCTGCCAACCAGTTCTCAGTGGATTCAAAGATCGCCAGTAACTCGTCCAAGTGTGCTAAGTTGTTTGTAATTTTATTTCTATCTACGAAGTACATAGATAAAGCCTCCATTCAATCAATAAAAGTTGATAGTGTTTTCCTTTATATAGTACCATATTCTATAGAGATGGAAGGGGTACAAAACAAAATGGAACGATTTTTCTTATATGATGATGTAGAAGATACAAAAACGCGCTTCGTCAGCTTTGCCGGAAAAACTCAGCGTTATGATTTAGCCATATTGCAAAGTAGTCGATTTTTCGGAAAAGTGCTCGTTCTTGATATTCAATTTGGCCGTTTTGCCATTATTGGAGCAGATGATGTGGAAGAACCTGGGTATTTAGAGCATGTATACAACCGTACAGAAGAAGAGACGGAAGACTTACGTGAATATTTACGTGAACTATTAAGCTAAAAAAAGAGGGGGCACTATAAGGCGCCTCCTCTTTTGTACGTTATTCAGCTGATTCAACCGGCTCTTCTGCCTCAGTTTGTTGTGCAACGATTTGTTCTTTCTTTTGTTCTTGTGCACGGCCTGTTTTTTGAAGTATAAAATAGGCGCATCCAAAATTACAATATTCGTACAAATAGTCTTGAATCGTACTAATTTTTGTATCAAACGTGGATTTTTGATTTTTATCATCAAAAAATCCTTTTAAACGTAGTTGACCGTAACCCCAGTCCCCTACAATATAATCATATTTCGATAAAATATCTGAGTATCGTGCGATAAATGCATCTTCTTGAAAACCTTCACGCACATTTTCGATCACTTCATAAGCATACCCATCTGCAATAATCAAACTAGACACCACCTATCTATTTCCATGTTAATGAATATTGAACATGAAAGCAATATTCACAACAAATTTTGTAGGTAAATATGGTGAAATCAGCTATAGTCCGTCTTTCGGCGAGTGTTATGATGCCCGCATAAATAAGTTAAACGTCTATTTTCTACAATGTAACACTTGATTGTTTTGCTGCATTCACTTGTTCATCCGCATGGTAACTACTGCGTACTAATGGACCTGCTTCACAATGACTGAAGCCTTTTTCCATAGCGATTTTACGCAGCTTGCCAAACTCGATTGGAGAGTAATATTTTTTTACTGGCAAATGTTTTTTTGTCGGCTGTAAATATTGGCCGATTGTCATAATATCAACATTGTTTGCACGCAAGTCGTCCATTACTTCATAGATTTCTTCTAACGTTTCTCCTAAACCAATCATTAAAGAAGATTTTGTAGGAATATTTGGCTGCATTTCTTTTGCTCTGCGTAAAAACTCCAGTGAACGGTCGTATGTCGCTTTTGCCCGAACACGTGGTGTCAGACTGCGTACTGTTTCGATATTATGGTTTAAAATGTCCGGTTTTGCGTCCATTAATATGCGTAAACTTTCTTCACGGCCGCTTAAATCGGATGGTAGTACTTCCACAGAAGTTAACGGGCTTTTACGGCGGATTGCACGCACCGTTTCTGCCAGTACTTCCGCGCCTCCGTCTTTCAGGTCATCACGTGCTACCATTGTAATAACAACGTGTTTTAAATTCATTAACGCAACAGAATCTGCTACGCGCTCTGGTTCAGCCAAGTCCAACTCATTAGGCAAACCTGTTTTAACTGCACAGAAACGACATGCACGCGTACATACAGAACCTAAAATCATCATTGTTGCTGTACGACGTTCACCCCAGCATTCATGAATATTCGGGCAGCGAGCTTCCTCACATACCGTATGCAAGTTATTGTCTCGCATTAATTTTTTTAATGCTTTGTATTCGTCATTGGTATTTAGCTTAATTTTTAGCCACTCCGGTTTGCGTAAGTGTTCTTCCCTAGGATTAGTTGGTTTACAAGCTGTCATATCATTTACTCCCCTCACTCAAATGCTACGATGTTCTGATGTCAGAGTATCATATTAACAACTTTCCAACAACAGAGTATTCTTATAATTTGAATTTATCATAATTAAGTTATTATTCGTAAGGGATTGGTACTTCGATAGACGGCTGTGCCCCTTCACCTGCACTATAGATATGCGGCACTGTTCCTCGGACTAAACCAATTGCTATCGGGATTTTCTGTTCGACCGATGCAGATTTACTGGCAAATGGCACGATAATTTGTACATTTACTCCAATAAGTAAATTTACTTCTACAATTGCATTATTTATGCCAAATTCACTTACTGTTGATTCAACATTACTGCTTACATTCCCAATAATATGAAAACGAATCGGTATTTTCGGCCCTAAATTCCCGATAATCGGAAGGTTTAAAGCCTGCCCTAACGGTACGAAAAATACGATTCCATCCCCTGCTTCCATTTTCCCTACGTCATATTCTACATTTTCCAGATTCGGCAAATGTGATAAATCTCCATTTTCAGCCTGCTCTAAATACTCTTTTACTAATGCTGTTGTTTCTGCCCGTACTTGGTTAATTATTTCCGTATTAAATTTTGTCGTAATCATATCGTCTGATTGGGTCGGTAAATCGACGATGACATCATTTACATCAAGCACACTTGATGTTCTGGAATTAATTGCTTTACTTACAACATACGAAGCAACTTTAAATGTTTGGACTTCGGCGTACTGTAAATAGGTTGGCATTAATCTATCATTGATAACATATATACTAAAACAAACCATACCGACAATACTGACGATAACGATTGTTACGGCATTATGCATTTTGCCCTTTTTCCTGCCATAGGAATTCCACTTTCTTTTACGAAAACGCAAAAAAAATCCTCCTTCCCATAAAATATGAGATGGAGGATTTTTCTATTCTATATTTTCATCAAAATCTACATCAACTTTTTTGATGTGGACTGTCGGGTAATCACTTAAACATATTTCATAAGTAGCACCCAACATTTTGCCGTTTTCCTGGAAAACACGTATCCAGGGACGTGTCACATCAACAAGATTTTGCTTTGATACAATTCCACGCCGTCCATCTGACAGCAACACAATTGATCCATTTGCGAAATGGACAATGCTACGTCTAAATGCCTCCATTACCTTTGCATCAAACTGCTTTCCATCGCCTCTACCAATAATCGCTATCGCTTCAGACGGCAACATTTTCTTCCGATATATCCGATTCGACGTCAACGCATCAAATACGTCTGCAACAGCGATAATTTTTGCAAACGGATGAATTTCACTGTTAACAAGTCCCCGTGGATAACCGCTTCCATCAATCCGTTCATGATGTTGAAATGCGCAATGTGCTACAAGCAATGATACTGAATGTAAATTACGTAATAAGTCAAACCCGTAACGGGCATGATTCTTCATCTCTTCGTATTCTTCATCGGTTAAGTTACTCGGCTTTAATAGTATATCAGGTGATATAAGCAGCTTGCCCACATCATGTAAAATAGCCCCAATCCCAATTAATCGTATGTCTTCGTAAGAATAGCCCATTTCTTTAGCAATCGCGATTGAATACAACGCTACTTGGAATGAATGCTGGTAAATATATTTGTCATACAAATAAGCATCAGTCAGAACCATTAATACTTCTTCGCTGTTAATTATGGCATTCATAATATCATCGACAATTAAGCCGATTACTTTGGACTGTTGATCCAGTACAAAGGAGGCCTGATCCCGTTTAGCTTTTTTCACATTTTCGAACGATTTCGCCATATTTTTAACGGCTTCCATTCTTTTTAACGGTACGATTGTTTCTTCTATTTCAATTCCGGCTGATAGTTTGTCATCAATGTATAAATAATGAATATTCAGCTCTCGCAGCCTTTCAATAATTCGGCCAGTTACAACGACATCTTTATGAAGCAGTGGATGACCTGCTTCATTCCAAATAGTTCTGCCGACTGCCATACCTTCTTTCAAAACATTTATCGATATTAATCGCATCTATAAATTTCTCCATTCTACTATTACGTTCATTATATAATTGGAAAGTGGCTTTTGGGAAATTTACTGAAACTTATTCATACAATAATTTTTAAAGACATCCCGGATAAATTCCGGTAGAATATATTGTTTTTTCGCATATTTAAAGCTTGGGAAGAAATAACCGAACGTAAACAGATCCAGTGTTGCTAATCGGTAGATCCGATCTGGCTCCATGAGTTTCCCGTTAATATATAACTCACGCTGCTTCGTCATCTCAATACCATAATTCAATATTTTTCCGAAGATTACGCCCCTAAAACCAAGGCCTTTTAATTCAAGACGTGGCCATTCTTCATTTTCGGATTGAGTGAAAATTTCCTTTAATTCATTGCCGGTTATTTGCACGACACATATATTTATCGGATGGGGGAAAATTTTATGAATATCATATGTAGAAATTAGTCCTTTACGCAGCGGTTCGACAAAAATTCCAGCATTGAACATGACACAATCCGCTTCTGTATAATCATACATACACTCTGCAAATAAATCCGATAATTGGGAACGGTGAAACCATTCTTTATTGTATGGTTTCGTTAATGTGAAAATAGGTTTTTCCAATATAGCCTTTGCTTCTTTTTGAATATTGGACAACCACTGCTCTTCTTCTTCGACAGTTGGTAAAAGTGCGTTTTCAAATAATTGATCTGATTTTTCTACTAATTTCCGGGACACGTGGTCAAATTCCATCGTCAACTGTCCGGTATACTGCCCAAATTTCCCGCCTCCAGTTAATAGAACATTGTTTTCCACTTTACCTTTTTCAAACACATGATGTGTGTGCGCGCCGAAAATCACATCGATAATCGGACATTCCTGTGCCAGCAATTCATCTTCGGTAATCCCTAAATGTGATAAACAAACAATGATATCCGCCTGCTCTTTTAATTCAAATGCCAGTTTTACAAGCTCTGTACGCGGATTTGTTACGTTCCACCCAAGTTCCTTATAGAAAAGGTCGAACGGAGCAGTCGCAGCTATTACAGCGATTTTTGTGCCGTACCGGGTAGTTAATATTGTATAAGGTTTCATCCACCGGGGATTTTCTTCTGATTGTGAATATAGATTTGCAACAACTACCTCGAACTTTGCATCATCATATAACTGATAGAGCAAATCATAGGAGAGCGTTATACCTTCGTTGTTTCCCATTGTCACAACATCATAATCGGCATCATTCAACATTTTGATATTCCCCTTACCAAGTGTTGCCTCTGTATATAAATTAGAACGATCCAAATGATCTCCTAAATCGACCAAGAAGCTAGTTTCACCTTTTCCGGCAAGTATTTGACGTTGTATTTGAATAAACGACTGACTGCGCTTCCAGTACGTAAAATGACTATGCAAATCATTCGTATGGAATATATGAATTACTTCTCGCACTTTTGCATTGCCACCTCACTCTACGTTATTCTTCAAAAAGACCTAATTGCTTTGGCGCTAAACCATCAAATTCAAGGTCAAGAATTTGCTGCATTCGTTTTGCATTTTTTGCTGCATGCCCTCCAGAATTATTATTAAATAATACGAAGACGTGTTTTGATTGTTGTGCCAAAGATTTTACTTCCTCTGCAAGTTTCTGCAGTTCTTCTTCATTATAATCATATAAAAACCGCACTTTGCGCCAGTTTTCCCCATGTCCTATATTTCGCCATCCATGAACATTGCGCCCATGAATACGTACGAGCACCTTCTCACTAGTAGCAATTGGTACAAAAGGAGCGGAGCCGCTTCCTGCCTGCGGTTCATCACAAACTGTATGAATCAACTGATTGTCTTTTAAAAACTGCAGTGTCTTCTCTTTCATTTCCGGACTGTACCAAGTTTGGTTTCGAAACTCAATAGCAATAGGATACCCTTGTAATTGTTGCTTTATATAGCGGATATATTGAACATTTTTCCCTTGGCAGTCAAACCATGGTGGAAATTGAACTAGTATCATTGCAAGCTTACCGTGCTTTTTAAATGTATCTGCACAATTTCGGAATGCGTTGAACATATCATTTTTCGTCTCAAATGGCAGTTCATTGCGTAAATGACCGGTCATGCCCTGATATGCCTTCACGACAAATTGAAAGCTATCCGGTGTATCCTTGCACCATTTCTCTACATTTGCCGGTGAAGGAATCGCATAAAAGGACGTATCTAATTCTACGACAGGGAAATGCCCGCTATAATCGAATAATTTATCTTTTGCTGCAGTAACTTCACTATATACTTCCGGGTGATCTCCCCAACCAGTTAAGCCGATTGAAATCATGGTTTTCTCCTCCCGTTTATTTTACATCAAATTATTCTTCTTCGGTTTTTACATAATAAAAGTTGTCTATTAAAATTTATTAAATAAACCGATTGTCTACCCCTTATTTCTTATACCCTAAATAAAGCAGTATAGAAATACTAAAATAAAAAAGGGAGTTAGTCCATTGGTATTTACACCTTCCAGGACAACTCCCTTTATTACTATAATAATTTTTTTTGAATTAGCGCGATAATTTCTTTCACTAAGTAATCTGTTGCCTCTTCGATCGAACCATTACTTGTATCAATGACAATATCCGGATTCGTCGGGATTTCATATGGACTGGAAATACCAGTGAAGTTTCGGATTTCATCTGCGCGTGCTTTTTCATACAGACCTTTTACATCACGCTGTTCACACACATCCAATGGTGTACTCACATAGATTTCAATATAGTTATCACCGATAATTTGCTTCACCTTTTGACGCTCTTGTTCAAAAGGTGAAATAAAGGAAGTAATCGTAATTAAACCGGCATCATTCATTAGTTTTGAAACTTCCGCAACACGGCGTATATTTTCCGCACGTCCTGCATTGTCAAAGCTTAAATCTTTATTTAACCCAAGACGTACATTATCCCCGTCTAAAAGCATTGTATGGTACCCTAAAACGACAAGTCGCTTCTCCACCTCATTCGCAAGTGTTGATTTACCAGAACCCGATAGTCCCGTAAACCAGAAAGTAAATGGTTTCTGATGTTTTTGTTCAGACCTTACCTCACGCGTAATATCTGTATGCTGATAGATGACATGATCATTATTCGTCAGCTCTTCTTTTATGACGCCACATGCAGACGTCATATTTGTTACTCGATCAATTAAGATGAAGCTGCCAAGGTCTTCATTTTCACCGAATAAATCAAATGCGACCTTTTCAGCCAATAAAATATGACAAGTAGCTAACTCATTCTTTTCGATTCGTTCCGCTAAAATATCCTCGCCTGTATTGATATCAATTTTATGCTCAATGGATACAACTGTTCCCGGAATCGTCTTTGTTCCAATTTTTACGAAATAGTTTTTTCCCGGAACTAAAGCCGCATTATCCATCCATAAAATTTGAGCTGAAAACGAATCTGCAATGCTGATCGTATCTGCTGTCGTTAAAACGCAACCTCGCGACACATCCACTTCACGGTCTAACTGGATCGTTACGGGACTGCCGTCATTTGCTGAAGCAACTTCTTTATTCGTTACGAGAATACTTTTGACTTTCGCTCTCTCGTTACTTGGCAGTGTTCGGATTTCATCACCTATCGCAATACTACCCGACATTTGCCCTTGGAATCCCCTGAATGTATGATCCGGTCTACTAACACGCTGTACGGCCATTTTGAAATGTTGCTGCGATTTTTTTGTAACCGCTACAGACTCCAGATATGGCAGTAAAGCCAGTTCCTTATACCATTTTGTATTTCCCAAATTCTGCGTCACATTATCTCCGTTTGTAGCAGACACTGGAATCGCCTGGATACTTTCAAAATCGAAAGCCTCTGATAATTGTAGGAATTCTTGTTTGATTTCATTAAATCGCTGTTGATCAAAATCAACTAAGTCCATTTTATTGACCGCTAGTACGATATGTTTTACACCCATTAACGCACAAATCCGCGTGTGACGTTTTGTTTGTGTGATAATTCCTTTGGTCGCATCCACTAATATAACAGCCAAGTCAGCGAATGATGCGCCGACCGCCATATTGCGTGTATATTCTTCATGGCCCGGTGTATCCGCTACGATAAATGAACGCTTATTCGTAGTAAAATAACGATAGGCAACATCAATGGTAATTCCTTGCTCACGCTCGGCGATTAATCCATCAAGAAGCAATGAATAGTCAAGTTCACCGCCACGGCTTCCTACTTTACTTTCCAGCTCCAATGCCTTTTCCTGATCGGCAAATAATAACTTTGCATCATACAGCATATGCCCGATTAATGTGGATTTGCCATCATCTACACTACCGCATGTAATAAATTTCAATAAACTTTTCATCTTAGAAATACCCCTCTCGCTTACGTCGTTCCATGCTGCCTACAGCTTCCTGATCAATTACGCGAGTAGTACGTTCTGATGTCACAGCACCTAATGTTTCTTCTATGATTTCATCTAAAGTACCCGCATCGGATTCTACGCCACCTGTTAACGGGTAGCAGCCCAACGTACGGAAACGTACTTTTTTCATTTCAAGTTTTTCATGTGGTTCAATACGTAAACGATCATCATCAACCATCACATAATTACCTTCCCGATATACAACAGGGCGCTCTTTCGCAAAATATAATGGCACAATATCGATATTTTCCTGACGAATATATTGCCAAATATCTTTCTCTGTCCAGTTTGAAATGGGAAAGACACGAATGCTTTCCCCTTTGTTAATTTTCGTATTAAATAGCTTAAACATTTCCGGACGCTGATTCTTCGGATCCCATGCATGGTTTTTGTTACGGAAAGAAAAAATACGTTCCTTTGCCCGAGATTTTTCTTCATCACGGCGACCACCGCCAAATGCAGCGGTAAACCCGTATTTATCCAGACCTTGCTTAAGACTTTGTGTTTTCATAATATCGGTATAAGCTGCACCATGATCTTGAGGGTTAATATTTTGAGCAATACCCTCTTCATTTTTATGAACGATCATTTCAATACCGAGTTCTTTTGCACGGCGATCACGAAACTCGATCATCTCTTTAAATTTCCATGTTGTATCAATATGCATAAATGGAAACGGCGGTTTTTCCGGATAGAATGCTTTTAATGCTAAATGCAACATTACCGAACTGTCTTTTCCGATTGAATAAAGCATTACAGGGTTTTCGCATTCTGCTGCTACTTCTCGAATAATATATATTGCTTCTGCTTCTAGTTGTTCAAGATGTGAAAGTTCTTTCATTTACAAAATCCTCCTAGCTACTCTTTTATATCGCAGTAAAAGTTATTCATCATATGTTGTTATCCATGTAACCCACATTCGGTCTTTCCTTGGCCCTGCCATCTGCCTGAGCGTAGATCTTCCATTGTAAATGCCGGCTTTGTGCAATGTTCGCACCCTATACTCGGATAACCATTGTCATGGAGAACGTTATACGTTAATTCATGCTTGGATACATAACGCCATACATCTTTCCAAGTCCAATGAATCAACGGACAGATTTTTACAGACTGAAAGCGATCGTCCTTGTTGATAAACTGAACATGCTTTCTTGTTTCGGACTGTTCATGACGTAGCCCTGAAATCCATGCCTTCGCTCCAGTAAGCACCTCATTCAACGGATCAAGTTTACGTATTTTACAGCACTGATTTGGTGCGGTTTCCCAAAGTCTATCCCCATATGTCTTCTCTTGTTCCTGTAGTGTCAGTGCAGGCTTTTTCAAAATAATGTTTAGAGTCGGATATTTTGCCTTAACACGTTCAATTGTTTCATACGTTTCTTTAAAATGAACATCTGTATCTAAAAAGACAATTTGGGCATCCGGCTTAACCTTTGCAATCAAATCAATTAGAACAATGCCTTCAATGCCAAAGCTGCATGCATATACAATCTCTTCCCCGTATGTTTTATAGCTCCATTCCAATACTTGAAGAGCTCCTTTAAAATCATCCTCATGATCAAAAGTTACGCTCTCTTCTCTCCAGTTGTCATATGTCAACAAAATGGTTCCCCTCCTAAATTACAAAATCTTCAGGAATGAATACTTTCATTTCCTTCGGGCTGACATAAACGAGTTCCCCGAGCTGCAATTGCAAAAGCTCATACTCTTCTCTGCTCAGCTCTACTTCTACATAATTGTCGCTGTCTTCCCTTTTCATCTCTATATACCAAGTAGGACCGATCGAATGCATAAAGATAATCGTTGCAGGAATTGCTTCATCGCTATAATTTTGACGTTCAATTTTCAAGTGGTATGGACGGACATAACCGACTGCTTGAATATCGGTTGCGTGTAAATAATCAGGCGCATCCAGCTGCGTAGAACCAAACTGTAATTTCCCTTGATTCAGGCGCCCATGAAACAAATTCACACTTCCTAAAAAGTCATAAACAAACGGTGATGCGGGTTTGTCATATACTTCCGACGGGGAACCTAGCTGCTCGATTTTCCCTTTGTTCATAATAACAATGCTGTCTGCTACATCTAGTGCCTCTTCCTGGTCATGTGTAACAAATACACTTGTTACTTGAATTTCGTTGTGTAATTTGCGTAACCAGCGACGTAACTCTTTTCGAACTTTTGCATCGAGTGCTCCGAATGGCTCATCTAACAGCAACATTTTAGGCTCTACTGCCAATGCCCTCGCTAACGCGACACGCTGTCTTTGGCCTCCTGACAACTGGGAAGGATAACGGTTTGCAAAACCGCTCAATTTTACTAATTCCAACAATTCATTTACCTTTTTCTCGATCATTTTCTTCGGTGGTCGTAAGCTTCTTTTTCTCACTTTTAAACCAAATGCTATATTTTCAAAAACCGTCATATGTTTAAATAATGCGTAATGTTGAAAAACAAACCCTACATTTCGCTGATTGACATGCAGTTCACTTAAATCCTGCCCGTCAAACAGAATTTCTCCTGTATCAATTGACTCCAGACCAGCGATCATGCGAAGGAGTGTCGTTTTCCCAGAACCAGACGGACCTAGTAATGCAACGAGTTCACCTTTCGGAATCGTTAAATTGATATTGGATAATGCTTCAAACGAACCATAATGTTTCGTTACATTCCTTATTTCAATCGACATCGTCATTCACCTCTCCTTATACTTTTGTTCTTTTTCCGTTCTCCACTCAACCCATGATTTTATAATCAATGTTACGAGCGCTAATAATGACATGAGTGAGGCTACAGCAAATGCTGCTGTAAATTGATATTCGTTGTACAGAATTTCAACATGTAATGGCATCGTATTGGTCATTCCTCGTATACGACCTGAAACAACAGATACGGCACCAAACTCACCAATTGATCTAGCACTACACAAAATCATGCCGTATAGCAGCCCCCATTTAATTGCCGGGAGCGTCACATGCCGAAACATTTGCCAACCATTCGCACCAAGGGAAACAGCGGCTTCCTCTTCAGCAGTTCCCTGTGCCTGCATGACAGGAATAAGTTCCCGGGCAACAAATGGCAACGTAATAAACAACGTGGCAATGATAATACCCGGTACAGAAAAGAGAAGTCGAATTCCCCAGTCCGTTATGAAAGTACCAAGCACACCGCTCGGACTTAATAATAGAATAAATACTAACCCTGCGATTACCGGTGAAACAGCAAATGGTAACTCAATAATCGATAAAAGCACCTGTTTTCCTTTAAACTGAAACTTTGTAATACACCATGCTGCCGCAATCCCAAAAATCGTGTTCAACGGGACTGTAATGACTGTGACAAGCAGCGTTAGTTTAATTGCTGAAAGGGCATCACGGTCTGTAGCTGCCGCAAAGTATACCGCTGCACCTTGTTCAAATGCCCTAACAAAAATAAAAATTAGGGGTACTAACAGAAATAAAATCAAATATAAAAACATTAATGAAATTAGTGTGCGTTTTATCCAGTTCCCCCGTCCCTTCTTTTTGCTTGCAATATGTCCATGATTCTTTTCGGATTCCCTTACGTTTGTGACCATTGATGCCACCTCCTATTCATTGTGCAATTCATGCTTCCTGCTCCATTTTTGAAGCAAATTAATAATTATCAAACATATAAATGAGATCATTAGCATGACGACTGCAATGGCTGTCGCGCCTGCATAATCAAACTGCTCGAGCTTCGTCATAATCATTAGTGGAACAATTTCCGTTTTCATGGGCAAATTCCCCGCTATAAAAACGACCGAGCCATATTCCCCTAACCCACGGGCAAATGCTAATGAAAATCCGGCAAGTACTGCTGGTAAAACTTCCGGGAAAATGACATTTATGAATGTTTGGCGTTTTGTGGCACCTAAACTATTTGCCGCTTCCTCTACTTCATGCTCCATATTCTCCAATACAGGCTGGACCATCCTGACAACAAAAGGCAAACCGATAAACACTAATGCAATCATAATTCCCAGAGGAGTAAATGCTATTTTAATACCGAAGCTTGCAAAAAATTGTCCAAACCACCCGTCCTGTGCATACAAGGTTGTCAGCGCAATTCCTGCAACAGCTGTCGGTAATGCAAACGGCAAATCAATCAGACCATCAATGATTCGTTTTCCAGGAAACGTGTAACGTACAAGTACCCAGGCAATGATAAAACCAAATATAGCATTTAGGACTGCAGCGCCCAATGCTGTCAAAAACGATATTTTATAGGCATGAAGCATTCTTTTACTTGTTACTATTTGCCAAAATTCAGTCCACCCTAATTTGGAGGATTCGATAAAAATCATAGACAGTGGAACTAGAATAACTAAACTAATATAGAATGTCGTAATTCCTATCGAAAGGCCGAAACCCGGCAGTACGTTTTTTTTCTTATTTTTTTTCATTTCGTCACCACCTAACTAAATATCCTACGTTATTCATAGATCGCATCAAAAATGCCGCCATCTGCAAAGTGCTTTTCATGGGCCTCTTTCCAACTCCCGAACTTCTCATCAATCGTAAATAGCTCGATTTCGGGAAACTGATCTTTATACTTCGCAGCGATCGTTTCAGAGCGCGGTCTATAATAGTTTTTCATTGCGATTTCCTGACCAGCATCCGTATATAAATAATCGATGTACGCTTCGGCAACTTCTCTTGTACCTTTTTGGTCTACAATTCGATCGACTACTGCTACAGACGGTTCGGCAAGAATACTTACGGAAGGCGCGACAATTTCAAATTTGTCATGCCCTAATTCATCCAATGCCAGAAACGCTTCATTTTCCCAAGTAATGAGTACATCACCGATATTCTTTTCAACAAATGTTGTTGTTGAAGCACGTGCACCGGAATCCAGTACTTCTACCCGCTTATAAAGATTGCTGACGAATTGTTGAGCCTTCGCTTTATCATTGTTATATTTTCCCAGTGCAAATCCGTAAGCAGCTAAATAGTTCCAACGTGCCCCTCCTGAAGTTTTCGGGTTTGGTGTAATGACAGAAATGTCTCCTTTAATCAAGTCATCCCAGTCTTTAATCCTCTTTGGATTTCCTTTTCGCACTAAAAATAATATTGTGGACGTATAAGGTGCCGAGTTATGTTCCAGACGATTTATCCATCCCTCTTCTATCAGGTTCTTTTCTTCGATTGCATCAATGTCATAAGCTAATGCAAGTGTTACTACATCGGCATCCAAGCCGTCTATAACAGAGCGCGCTTGACTTCCGGAACCTCCATGAGATTGGTAAATGACTACTTCCTGCCCTTTTTCCTGTTCCCAGTATTCTGCAAATTGTTTATTAAATTCTTCATATAGCTCTCTTGTTGGATCATAGGAAGCATTTAACAACTTAATAGAATTTCCGTTTCCGGATGCATTTCCACAAGCGGTTAAAATGGATAAAGCCGCAACAATCAAAACTATACGCCTTACCGTTTTTATTTTTTTCATAAGCGATGCCCCCTACATTAAAGATGAATGTGCAGTTTTTTAAAATTTTTAATGATGAGTGTTATGAGTCCTTCTAAACAAAAGAAAAGCTGCCCGTCTCAACAAAGTATATTCTTCGTTAAGTCGAGCAGCCTCCAGTTTTCTAGTGAGCTACTTAATTCAAAGTATTCTAATAGGTATTATATTATTTTATAATACTTATTTTGTCAATACAATTATTAGATTTTTCTGTATTTATGATATTAGTAGCAGTTGCTTTAGTTATTTTTTCTTCAATCAAACATTTGCAAACCTTTTACCTGTCCATCATAATAAACGTAGGTAGCTCCTCGCTTTCTAAAATGCGATGCGCTAAATATTTATCTCTTGATCAGGAGGCTTTTCCATGCAAACATTACAATCAATCGAACAGTTTAACGAATTTAAAAACAGATTCGCAGTTATTTTCGAATTTACAGCGGACTGGTGCGGAGATTGTCGTTTCATTGATCCGTTTATGCCGGAAATTGTTGAAAAATTTCCGGAATATAAATTCGTTAAAGTGGACCGCGATAAGTTTTTGGATTTATGTATTGATTTAGGAATTATCGGTATTCCTAGCTTTTTAGCTTATGAAAACGGTACTGAGCTTGGACGTTTCGTAAGTAAAGACCGTAAAACACAGCAGGAAATCGAAAACTTCATCTCCAACTTAAAATAGAAAAAAGCTTCAAACGCATAAGTAGTCGTTTGAAGCCATTTTAATATTATTTAATAATACCTTCATGCTCTTCGTTTTTCATAATCTTACCGTTCTTCTTTTCCCCTAACGCCCAAAAAGTGAGTGCTACCGCAACTACAACTACAGCACCAGGAACCCCTAAAGCTACTGGCCAAAATAAGTTTTCCATTTTTGTCGCCCCTTTATATACATTCTCTAAATCCATTATTCCATCTAATACAATTAATGTAAACGTATACTCCGCGCTTTCTGGAATCTTTCTATTAAAGTTGTTTATTTCTTCACGAATTCAACACAATTAGAACAAAAGCGCTAAAACGCCCGTTCAACTCCGACAGCCATTGGAGGGCCCGACGCAAAAGTAAATGCTTCACCACTTTTGCACGGAGGGATCGAAATGGCCGAGGAGTTGGCGCTTTAGCCTAGACGTAGACAGTCGTTTAGTTCAAAGTTATCCATAATGCCAAAACCTATTGTTTCCTTAACATAAAAAAGCACCTGTCTCCAATAAATTGGAGACAAGTGCCTGGATAAAAATTATCCGATAGAACCTTCCATCTCG